>DBDD01000149.1:0-150 GCA_002293365.1 Christensenella sp. UBA941
ATTGCCGGTTTGCGCCCACTTGCCGGGGCGTATGTGAGCCATAGGCCTGCGCGCGGCGCGTTTGCGGCGCGGAGGCGTTTGCGCCTCTTATTACGGCTCCGCCCATTGCGTTTCCGCAGCTGGTACAGAATTGCAGGCCGTCGGGGACGT
>DBDD01000149.1:187-9936 GCA_002293365.1 Christensenella sp. UBA941
ATTTCGTGCCTGGGGCGTTCTGCGTTCCGCAGGAAGGGCACTTGCCGCTCGGTACGGCGCCTTGAGCGAGGTTCTGTCCGCAATTATTGCAGAATCGGACGTTCAAAGCGTTCCGCGCGCCGCATTTCGGACATTCCCTCAAGTCCATAGACGCGCCGCAATTGTTGCAAAACTTCCCCGTTCCGGCGGGCTTGCCGCANNTTGCTCTCGATCTTGCCCTGCCAGACCGTCGCGGACTCTCCGGCGGCGTCGATGTTACGCTTCATGGCTTGAGCGCGCGTTTGCGCTACGTACACCTCCTGGCGGGGAGCACACTTGACGCATAAGCCCTCGTCCTCGTTCCAGCAATGATCGCATACGTATTTATTGCAGTGCGGGCAGCGGTGAAAGTGCCGCTTGGCTTCGTTTTGGCATCGCATAAACGCCTGCTCGTGCTCCTTTTGCCATTCGGGGGATTTGCCGTCAAACCGTTCGGAGAGTATGTTCGACGCGCGATCCGCGCCGTAGCCCAAGCTGGAGACCCTTCCGCCAACCAAGCTGCCCAAAATGCTTGCGCCCTGCCCAAGCCCGCGCATAAGTCCTTTCTTTTTATATGTGGATGATTCTATGAAGCTCGATTTATAGCCGTCGCTGCATATATCGCAGTAAAAGGTGAATTGGAAACCCGCGTCCGTGCTGTTGTCCTGGTAGTTTCGCGTAAAAGCCTGTAGCATCGATTATTTCCCTCCGAATTTACGTTTTATTTTTTTACCGCAGGCGATGCAGTTGATGTTTTCAAAGAATTGCAGCTCGCCGCAGCGCTTGTTGGTGCAATGGATCATCAGCCCCGCGCCGCAAGCGTCGCAGCGCTCTCCCACAAAAGTTTCCTGGCGGCAGGTTGGACAAATGACATATAGAGAGCGCCCGCAGCCGGAGCAGACGGCCTGGCCTTTTTCTACCGGCTTCAAGCAGGCCGGGCAATGGTATCCGAAGGGGCTGCGGCTGTAGCATTTAGGGCATAGACGCGAATCGCCCTCGATAAACTCGCCGCAATGGAAGCACGGCTGTTTATATGTCGCCATAGTTATTGATCCCCCTGCCTCGCTCCGCACTCGCCGCAAAAGCGTACTCCGAGCTTCAGCTCCGCGCCGCAGGATGTGCAGTGCTTTGGCCCGCTTGCGGCTAGAGGTGCGCCGCATTCCTGGCAGAACTTGACGCCCTCCGGATTTTTATGCCCGCAGCTAGAACATCTGCCCTTTGCGTCCTCGGCGGCTTTAGCGGCGTCAGCTTGTTCCTTTGCCCGCGCTGCCTCGTCGAGCGTCGCTTGTACCGACGCTATATTCTGTTGAATCAGTTGTAGTTTGGAATGCTGTGGCCACGATGAAGGATTCTGACCGTATGCCTGCCGCCCAATCTGCAACAGTAATTCTGATTCCTGTTTTTGCAAATCGGATAATTCCGATTGCGCCGCAAACAGCTTACCGTCCGGGGTGTCTTTCGGCACAAGGCCGGATTTAGCCAGGCCGCCCATCAGTCCTCCAAGAGCGCCCCCTAGTCCCCCTAACCCGCCAAACAGATCGTTTGCCATAATGTTATACCTCCTTGTTTCAAATGCTCATTTCCATAATCAACGGCGCGCACTTTAAGCACATCATTTCTCCCATATTATAATGATCGCCGCAAACCCACTTGCCGCAGCTATGACAGCCGTTAAATTCTCTTTTCGCTTCTTTTTCCGCCAAATCATACGCTTCTTCAGCAGAACCGGCCCTGATCCAGCCGCTCGTATAGTGAAAATCGCAATAAGCGCAGTAAAATGCATATTGGTATCCGCCGCTTGTGTGCTTCATTGCGTATTTTGACTGGAACCTTACATTTGGGTCGCGTTCTTTCATCAGCGAGCACCCTTTCTTCGTAAGTGGAAGCGGCGCAATTGAACAGGGCGTCAATATATGCTAAAATGCTTATGGTTCGGCTATATCCGGCTATCGCAAGGTTTCGGATATCAAGAGGATAACAAACGCCGGGGCGGTTTGAATACTGTCCCGAGGACAGTATTTTAGAGAAAAGTTCATTTTTTATTTGGTTTTAGACTTCTTAGGAGGGGTTGCGTTGAAAAAGACAATTATCGCGATCCTGTGCCTATGCCTGCTTCCGCTGCTCGGATGCGGGGCAAGCGAACCGCTCGATCCGAAAAACCCCGTAACGCTGACCATGTGGCACAACTTCGGCGGCGGCATGCAGCAAACGATGGATATATTAATTGACGAGTTCAACGCTACCGTCGGAAAAGAGCGCGGCGTCATTGTCAGCGTAGAGGCGATCAGCGCCAGCGCGAATCTACAGGAAGCATTGGCGATGATCCTCAACGGCGATCCGGGCGCGCCCTCAATGCCGGACATCGTAACGGCCTATCCGAAGACCGCTATACAGTTTAAGGCCAAAGAGCTTATTACAAATCTGGACGAATACTTTTCTGAAGAAGAGCTGTCGGCTTATATACCCGCCTTTGTGGATGAGGGGCGTTTCGGCGACGGCGGCCTATATGTGTTTCCGTTTGCCAAGTCCACTGAGCTGTTGTTTTTAAACCAAACCCTTTTTGATCGCTTCTCGGCAGCCACAGGAGTTACGACCGATTGTTTCGGCAGCTTTGAGGGCATTGCGGACGCCGCGGCCAGATATTACGAATGGACGGACGGGCAGACTCCGGACGTCCATGGCGACGGCAAGCAATTTTATACTGCCGATTCCTGGGTCAATCTGGCGCAGGCGGGGATGCTTCAGCAGGGCGCGCAGCTATTTAACGGTGAAAGCTTAGACCTTTATAACCCTGCGTACAAGCATATATGGCAAACGTGCTATACCCCTTCCGTTGCCGGAGGCTTCGCTATTTACGACGGCTATTCCTCCGACCTGTCCAAAACCGGGGACATCATCTGCTCGAGCGGCTCCTCGGCCGGCGTCCTGTTCTACGGAGATACCGTAACCTACCCTGATAATATTACGACCGAAAAAGTAGAATACAGCATATTGCCATATCCCGTATTTGAGGGCGGCAAACCGGTCGCCATCCAGCGCGGCAACGGTTTTATGGTGGCAAAATCCAGCTTGAAGCGAGAATATGCCGCCGCGGAGTTTCTCAAGTGGTTTTCAGCGCCAAAACAGAATATACGCTTTGTAGCCGAAACAGGCTATATGCCCGTAACAAACACGGCTTTTGACGCGATGATTCCTCAGCTGATGGAAACGGCCCCAAATCCTCTCATTCGCAAGATGCTGGAGGCCGTGATGAAAATGTACGCGAATTACGAATTTTTCACCGCGCCGGTCTTTGAGTCGTATGACGCTATAGCAAAGGACTATGAGCTTAACTACAAAACACTGCTGAAAGAAAGCCAAAAGGCGCGTGTAAGCGGCCAAGACATCGATATGGAAGATTCGTTGGCCGCTTTTACGGCCTTATGGATGAAATAGCAATAGACGGAGCAATGGGGGTGAGAGCGTGAAAATGCTGCGTGAAGCGCTTTTGCTTCTTCGTAGGCTTAGAGGAGAACCGCGGACGCTTCAAGTGCGGCTGTTCGCGTTCTTTGCCTTGTTTGCAGCCTCCCTGGTAGGAGTGGCCTTTCTCCTGCTGACGGCGGCCGGTGTGTTCAGCGCCGCCGGAAAAAGCCATCTCGCATGGCTGGATAACGAAATCAAGCACTTACAAAACAGCATATCCGGCGGCTACAGCGAATTGAGCTTGCGCGGCGTCACGCTCGCTCGTACAGTCGCCTTGAGCATAGGCGCATGGGTACAACGAAATGGGATCACGGAAGCGGATATTGCCGCCCATCCCGAATTGCTGGAGAGTCTGCTATCGGAACAGGCGGGCATTCTCCTGACCGCTTTGGAAAACAACGAGTGCAGCGGAGCGTTCATCATCCTCGACGCCTCGATGGATAACAAAAACTCTGCGCCAAAGGCGGGGCTGTACTTCAAGCGCACCGAAACCAATAACGTTACTTCAATAGCATCGAGAACTTACTGCCTGCGAGGGCCTGCCTCCATCGCCCGTGCCAACGGGATTGAACTGCTTGGGCAATGGCGCGCAGGAATGGATGTCAACTCTGCGGAGTTCTTTGACAGAACGTTGAACGCCGCGCGGCAAAGCGGCGAGAAGGACTTGTCACGCTTGTATTATTGGAGCCGCCGGTGCCAGATGGAGGGCGACAGCGAACAATATATGCTGCTGTGCGTCCCGCTTATCGCGGCGGATAATACGGTCTACGGGGTTTGCGGCTGGGAGATGAGCGCGATGATGTTCAAGAATCTCTATGCTCCTGACAGCGTGCAATACCCGCGCGTATTCGCGGCGCTTGCTCCTTTTTTCGAGGATGGGATAGATACAGGCGCCGGCTTGGTCGCGGGCAGCAGCTTCATGTCAAGCCGGATGAACGGGCAGTTTTTGGCGTTTGATTCTCGCCAGGATATGACGCTGTGGAGCGCGCCGGACGGCACGCAGTACATAGGACGAGCGGAATCGCTTGCGTTATTCCCTTCCGGTTCGCCTTTTGCAAACGAAACATGGGCGCTGGCTGTGCTTATGCCAATGGAGGATTGGGACGCCGTGGTCGGTCAGAGCAACGCCGTGTTTTACGGCGCGTTCGCGGGGCTGCTTTTTATCAGCCTGTTTGCCGCCGTGTTCATAAGCAGGCGTTATATTCGCCCTGTTGCCCTTACGCTGCAAGGTATAAAATCGGATGATCGTACAGGCTTGCCCAAAACGCAAATTGTCGAGATAGACGATCTTTTGGAATACCTCGCTATGCAAGATGAAGAGCGAAAAACACTAAATGAGGAAAGAGAAATCCTCGCCGCCGAGCTGGAGCAAGCAAAGTCTATTGTGCAAACAAGGAACAACTCGATCGACGCGCCGGTTTTGGCATCCTTCAAACAATTCCTTGAAAACCGCCAAACGCTTACGGAAACAGAGCGGGATGTATTCAATAACTACATGGAAGGTTTAACGGCGCGGGAGATCGCTGAAAAGATGTTCGTTACGCATCGGACTATAAAGTTTCACAATAAGAATATTTACGCGAAGCTCGGCGTTTCCTCCCTCAAAGAAATGCAAATTTACATCACGATGATGAAAGAGATGGGAGAACCTCGATAGAGCTCGCTGGATGAAAGTGATTTTAAAATCCCATGTTCTGCTTTAAGTGAGGGACTGCCTATGTCATCTTGTGGTAATATCGAGATAGAATATTGCGATTATATCCGAAATACCCTTGACAACAGTCATCTAATAATCACTAATTACCATTATATTATTAATTTGCCGGTTTGCAAGGTTTTGCCCTGAGCAAAGATGAATAATAAAAAAGCCGCGCGATAAGCCGCGCGGCAACAGATACTAGTTCCTAGTTCCTAGTTCCTAATTCCTATCTAAGCCGTACGTTGACGTACTTGGTGCCCATGGTGGGGCTGGTCATGATAATCGTGCCCCTCCATTCGTTGTAGCCGTAACCCTGGCCCCACGCCGAGGGACTGCCCCTTTTGGTGAATACGCCGGATTGCGCGCCGACTTCGATATCGCCCGTTGCGCTGAACGTAATGTCGTTTGTCTTTCCGTTGTGGAAGAGCAGGAGAATCCGGCCGTAGTTATCCGTACCGCCGCCATAGTAGCCTTGCATATATGGGTTGGAGAGGTTGTAGCCGCTGCCCGTATAGCCCGTCAGGTATTCCACTCTAAATTCAAAATCGTTTGAGCTGACATAGACGGGAATGGTTTTTACTTTGTTGTCGCCGTACGTGTAGCTAAGCGTCGCTTGGCCGATGCCGAGCGCGTTGACTTGCGCGGACGTCTTGTCGATCTTTATTACGCTCTCGTTGTTGGAAGACCATTCGCCGCCGGTTAACGCGCCGACAGGTACGGGTACCTTATACGCCGTCTCGCCGAGGGGCAGGAAGAGCGAGCCCTCTAGCGGATTGGTGATACCCGAGCCGCCGATATTTACGCCGCCGCCGCCGCCTTTTTCCGGGGGAGCGGGGTCGATAACAGAGATAATACCGCTGTACGTTTCGCCGCCGGCCGTAGTCGCCGAATAGGTCGTCATACCCCTAGAATAGCCTACGATTTGAAATACGCCGTTTTGATCTACTATTTTGGCGATTTTTTCGTCGCCCGAGGTTACGGCGGTAAAATCGTTGTACATGTAAGACGTGTCGATCGTGTTCCATTGGTCGTTGTTTTTGCGATAGAACTCGAACCGCCTTGTAGCGCCGTGTGGGATGGTGATCGTCGCGCCTGTGGCCGCTAATGCCAGCGGAGCAAGGGCCAATACTGTAAGAACAGCAAGAAGCACGGCGACTATGCGCGTTTTAGACTTCATGGATGATTCCTCCTGTTTTATGAATAGCATTATCAGGGCAACTACTGCGCCGCCCTACAAGAATATGGCTGACTTTATTTTATCTGGAAATACTACCACGCGCAAGGAGAATATAAAGAAAAAGAGACACTTTTCGTGAACGGATTGTTAATTTTAAGCTAAAAGCGTCATGCCATCCCGTTTTGGGATGGCATGATACCAGAGGAGAATAGTGGGGGGGGATAATCCGGCTGTCTCCACGCCGGAATACTTCTGTTTTGATATTTCACACCATCCCTTCCGAATAAGCGCATTATTCCTTAGTCGCTTTAGGATAAGCCTGCATTTCGGTATTTCTGGCTCTCTCCATCGCATCAACCTTTCCGTATTAGTCGATACTGCTACTTTTGAAAACTGCTGACTTACTCATCACACGCTGATGTATAGTTACATGATGCATTACAGTTACTGCATAGTCAAGAGCTATTTGACAATTTTACAAATATATTACAATTATGCAATTATGAGGGAATGAGTAGGGGTGGAGGGGCCGCTATCCGCAGTGTTCCGCTCCAAACGAGCGCTGCAAACGACCGCAAAACATTAAGGCAGGCGAATGTTTGGGCGGGATGGCCTCGGAGAGGTTTTCGTGCCCCCGAGGGGTAAACCCCGCCCCTACACCCCTTGCCATTGCTATAATACGGGATCGGACTTTTCCTTAAACCCGCTTACAAAATGCGATATGGTGTTCATTATTCCATCATCTTCGCTGTTTGTCTCAGGCTTGGCGTAATGCAGCGCCAATTCGTTTAATGCGCCGGAAAGCGAATAAGTCATCAGCGCCGTATCGACATCATCGCGCAAATAGCCCCGGGCTTTTAGCTCGTCAATATGCCTCCGCAAAACGCTCATGGAGGTTTTCTGGTCGACTTGTCGCCAAGCATCCCAGCCGAGCGCCGCCGGAGCGTCCACCAGCAATATCCGCCGAACTTCCTTTGTGTTGGCGCCATAGACGAAGCCCGCGCATCCCAATATAAGCTGCTGCCACGGATCGTTAGATTTCATAGCTTCAATTTCGATATGAGCGGCAACCTCTTTTTGTACGCTTTCAAGTACCGCCGTGAAAAGCCCCGATTTATTCTTGAAATGATGATAGACCGCGCCGCGCGTTACATGGCCTTCTTCGGCTATTTTTTCTAAAGACACTTCAAAATAGCCGAAATCTGTAAAGTGTTTCCGAGCAATCTTTAATAATGAAGAAGTTGTCTTATATGTGGCTTCCGCGTTTTTCAATTATTATATTTCACCGCCCGTATAATTCTTTTGGAACGCTTCGCCCGGAGGTATGGCTTCGATCACGTCGACGAGAATGTCATTCGGATCCTTAATGATAAAATGCCGCTGCCCATAATCTTCGTCTCGCAAGCGCGCTACGACTACGCCGTTATTTCGATTCCGCACGTCCTCGTACATTTTGGCGGCGTTTTCTACTTCGATATTGACGATCATTCCTTTGGCGCGCGAGCGGTACGGGCCGGGCACGGATTCGTGATTACAGTCAATAAGGGCTAATTCTCCGCCATCCGGGTGTGCAAGGCTGATATACCAATCGGTTGAAAATACTTCTATAAAGCCAAAATAGGTTTCATAGAACAAACGGCTTTCTTCGATCTTTTCCGTCATCAGCACGGGATAAACGCTTTTTATCAATCCGATCAACTCTTTCTCTTTAATATTTTGCGCGTCTTGATTTTTTGCGGGGAACGTATAAACAGTAGCATACATACAGTATGTATGTCAATTTGTATTTCGGAATCCCGTCTATCGCGCATTGATTAAGGGTTAATCTTGTAGAGGCGAACAGTGTTCGCCTGCGGAATCAAAGCCGAACAATCACGGAAAATCCGGCGCAATTCAAGCACCCTTGCTTTACAACTCGCCGAAAACCCGCTAAAATAGTCACCAACGAATGCGAAACGCTGAGAGGGAGCCGTAAATGTACAAAAAGGTAAACGCGTCGCTCGATTTTACCGCGCGCGAAACTGAAACGCTGGAATTCTGGAAAAACGCCGACATATTTAAAAAGAGTAGGGCTTTGCACAGCGGCCAAACGCCGTTTACGTTCTACGACGGCCCGCCCACGGCGAACGGAAAGCCGCATATAGGACACGTCCTAAGCCGCTGCTATAAAGATATTATCCTCCGCTATAAAACTATGAAGGGCTACGACGTTTTGCGCAAGGCGGGCTGGGATACGCACGGCCTGCCCGTAGAGCTCGAAGTCGAAAAGCTTTTGGGGCTGGACGGCAAGGAGCAAATCGAGGAATACGGCGTAGAGCCGTTTATCGCCAAGTGCAAGGAGAGCGTCTGGAAGTACGTGGGCGACTGGGAGTCGATGAGCGATCGCGTAGGCTTCTGGGCGGATATGGAAGACCCTTACGTTACATATCATAACGACTACATAGAATCCATATGGTGGTCGATAAAGCGTATCCACGAGCAAGGGCTGCTGTATAAGGGGCACAAGACCGTCCCATACTGCCCGCGCTGCGGGACGGCGCTTTCCTCCCACGAGGTAGCCCAAGGGTACAAGCTCGTTACGGACGATACCGTCTCCGTCGCTTTCAAGGCCAAGGGCATGGAGAATACCTATTTCCTTGCCTGGACGACGACGCCTTGGACGCTGCCCTCCAACACGCTGCTATGCGTAAACGCGAAGGAGCTGTACGCCAAAGCCCAAAAAGAGGGCGACGAGCGCGTATATATCCTGGCGAAAGCGCTGGCCGGGAAGGTTTTGGGCGAGGGCGTCAAGATTCTCGAAGAGATCAAGGGTGAGGCGCTGCTCGATATCGAATACGAGCCGCTGTTCCCGTTCCAGGAGGCCTTAGCCGGTAATAAGCGCGCGTGGTTCGTCGTATCCGATCCTTACGTAACGCTCGAGGACGGCACGGGTATCGTGCACATCGCCCCGGCCTTCGGCGAGGACGACGCGCGCATAGGCCGGCAATACGACATCCCGTTTATGCAGCTGGTCGACTCCAAGGGCAATATGGCCGGCGGGACGCTCTGGGACGGCATGTTCGTCAAGGACGCGGATATTAAAATAACGGAATATCTAAAAGAGCGCGGCGTTTTGATCGACTCCACGCCCTACGAGCACAACTATCCGTTCTGCTGGCGCTGCGATACGCCTTTGCTCTACTACGCCCGCAGCTCGTGGTTTATAAAGATGACGGCGGTAAAGGACAAGCTAGTGCGCTTCAACCGCTCGATAGAGTGGCTGCCGGACAACATAAAAGAAGGCCGCATGGGCAATTTTGTGGAAAACGTCGTGGATTGGGGGCTCTCCCGCGAGCGCTATTGGGGTACGCCGCTGCCCGGGTGGGAGTGCGAATGCGGGCATATCCACACGAT
>DBDD01000227.1:0-170 GCA_002293365.1 Christensenella sp. UBA941
GGCAAGCCGCAGGTCGCCTACCGCGAGACGATCCGCAAGACCGTCAAGGCCGAAGGGCGCTTCGTCCGGCAATCGGGCGGGCGCGGCCAATACGGCCATTGCGTGATCGAGATCGAGCCCCGGGAACCGGGCGCGGGCTACGAATTCGAAAGCAAGATCGTCGGCGGCGT
>DBDD01000227.1:259-827 GCA_002293365.1 Christensenella sp. UBA941
GAAATCGCCTTCAAAATCGCGGGCTCGCTCGCGCTTAAAGAAGCGCTCGTAAAGGCGCAAAGCGTCCTTTTAGAGCCGATGATGACCGTCGAGGTCGTAATCCCCGAGGAATACATGGGCGACGTAATCGGCAACATCAACGCCCGCCGCGGGCGCATCGAAGGCATGGAGGCGCGCCCTGACGGCGGCCAGGTCGTCAAGGCGATCGTCCCGCTTTCGGAAATGTTCGGCTACGCGACGGATCTTCGCAGCCGCTCNNACGATGCAGTTTTCGCATTACGACGAGGTGTCAAAGGGCATTGCGGAAAAGATTGTCGGCACAAAATGATTGGCAATCTTGAAGTTTTAGTTTAAAATAGGTAAGTATAATTACAAGGGTAAAATAAGGAGGCATAATAATGGCCAAGGCAAAGTTCGAACGCACGAAGCCGCACGTAAACATCGGTACGATTGGTCATATCGACCACGGTAAGACCACGCTGACGGCAGCGATTTCCTTTACGCTGTCGAAGCTGGGCAAAGCCCAGGCTATGAAGTATGAAGATATCGACAAGGCGCCCGAAGAGAA
>DBDD01000227.1:932-1240 GCA_002293365.1 Christensenella sp. UBA941
ATCCTCGTCGTTTCCGCCGCCGACGGCCCGATGCCCCAGACGCGTGAGCATATCCTGCTTGCCCGCCAGGTTGGCGTTCCATACATCATCGTTTTCATGAACAAGACCGACATGGTCGACGATCCGGAGCTCCTCGAGCTGGTCGAGCTGGAAGTGCGCGAGCTGCTTTCGAGCTACGAGTTCCCGGGCGACGATATCCCGATCATCAAGGGTTCGGCCCTCAAGGCCCTCGAAGCCGTTCAGGGCGGCGCTGACGTTAAAGACAGCGCAGACTGCAAGTGCATCTTCGAGCTCATGGACGCCGTCGA
>DBDD01000227.1:1258-1434 GCA_002293365.1 Christensenella sp. UBA941
TTCTCCATCACGGGCCGCGGCACGGTCGCCACGGGCCGCGTCGAGCGCGGTACCGTCAAGGTTTCGGAAACCGTCGAAATCGTCGGCCTGAAGGATACCCGTTCCACGGTCGTCACGGGCGTCGAAATGTTCCGCAAGCTGCTTGACCAAGCCATCGCGGGCGACAACATCGGCCT
>DBDD01000227.1:1494-6730 GCA_002293365.1 Christensenella sp. UBA941
CTGACGAAGGAAGAAGGCGGCCGCCATACGCCGTTCTTCAACGGCTATCGCCCGCAGTTCTATTTCCGTACGACGGACGTTACGGGCGTAGTCGATCTGCCGGAAGGCGTTGAGATGATCATGCCCGGCGACAACACCAAGATGACGATCAAGCTAATCACGCCTATCGCCATCGAAGAAGGCCTCCGCTTCGCTATCCGCGAAGGCGGCCGCACGGTTGGCTCCGGCGTTGTTACGAAGGTTATCGAGTAGCATAATCCATCAAATTAAATTAGTACACTAAAATGGGCGCGGGGGCAACTCCGCGCCCTGTGTTTTGCGCTTGCATCATCCCTTCGCGTTGACAAAAACGCATTGACAACAGTAGATTGGTGTATCATAATGTGTATAAGGAGGTGTATTCTGTGCGAACCAATATTGTAATAGACGACGATATGATGGATAAGGCGATGGAGGTTTCGGGCCTAAAAACAAAAAAAGAAGTGGTTGAGCAGGCTATAATTGAATTTGTTGAGAGACGCACGCGCAAGAATTTATCAGAGCTGCGCGGAAAAATACAATTCGCTGATGGTTATGATTATCTTGCTCTTAGAAAGGGCCGCTGATGGTTTTAGTTGACACGTCCGTTCTCATCGGCTACTTAAAAGATCAGGACGATCCAAAAACGCTTTTATTCGCTGAAGTCGTATCGAGACATATTCCTTTTGGTATATCTTCCTACACCTACCAGGAGGTTTTACAGGGCGCACGGAACGAGAAAGAGTATAATAAGCTTCATGCTTATCTTTCGACCCAAAAGGTTTACTATTTGCCCGCCAAAGCCATTACTCACGAAAAGGCAGCGCGGCTGTATTACGATTTACGGCGCAAAGGCGTAACGCCCCGCAGCACTATCGACGTACTAATTGCGCTAACAGCTTTGGAGAATCGCCTTTTTCTGCTGCATAACGATAAGGACTTCGACGCGATGATCGGCGTAACCGAAAACCTATTTAATTTTTCACTTGATTACTGACAAAACCGGTTCCTGCCGTCCGCCTTTGCTTTATATAGCATTGTGTCGGCATACTTTATCAAGGCCTCCGTCGAACCGATAGGCGGCGCCGTCGCCCCGCCTATGCTAACTGTTATAGTCTTTGCGACAGGCGAAAATTCGTGCTTTATACCCAGGGCCTGGATCGTATCGATTAGGCGTTTGGCTACGACTGCCGCACCCGACCTGCCCACGTCTGGAAGGATAACGCCAAATTCCTCGCCGCCGTAACGCGCAGGAACATCCGACATCCTGTGCAGTGAAAACTTCAAGGCCTGCCCGACCAATTGCAACGCGTTATCGCCCGCCTGATGCCCGTAATTGTCGTTATAGAGCTTAAAATGATCGATATCGATCATCAACAGAGATAGAGGCGAGTTATCCCGTGTGCCGCGTTTCCACTCGCGCTCCAGGAACTCGTCGAAGCCCCTGCGGTTGTAGATTCCTGTAAGCGCATCGGTAATTACTGTCGATTCCAGCTCCTTATGGTATTCGTATAGGCTTACGTGCGAACGCACGCGCGCCACGACGACCGGAGGCTTAAATGGCTTCGGTATGAAGTCGGCAGCGCCAAGCTTAAAGCTAAGCTCCTCGTTATCGGACTTGTCGTCCTGGTTTGTCATCATGATAACAGGGATATCGCTAACGCCGGGAGTGGCTTTTAGCTTTATAAGCACTTCGAACCCGCTGATCTTCGGCATGATGACGTCGATCAATATCAGCGAAGGCTTTATAGAATCTATGCGCTTGAACGCTTCTCCAACGTCCTCAAAGCAATGAACGTCATAGAACGGGCCAAGGATATCGTTCAACGCAAATAACATCACTTGGCTGTCGTCAATGATGAGAATCCGCGTTTTCTGATTCATAGGCGGCACCTCGACTTGACTTTTTATTCTCACACGGATGCCTGGAGGTGTATGTTATTCGTATTCGATCGTTCCCGGCGGCTTAGGGGTAACGTCGTATACCACGCGGCCAATGCCTTCGACTTCGTTTATTATACGCTCGGCGCATCTAGTCAGCAGCGCGTAGTCGAGCTCCGCGACGCTCGCATTCATCGCGTCGGTCGTATGCACGGCCCTTAGCGCGATCGTATATCCAAAATTGCGCGCGCCGTCCTTCATGCCGACGCTCTTGACGCCGAGGTTCGCCGCGAAATATTGCCAGATAGAGCTTGAAAGCTCTGCTTTTAGAATTTCCTCGCGGAAGATAGCGTCCGCATCGCGCAATGCGCGCAATTTATCGCGCGTGATGACGCCAACGCAGCGCACGCCAATACCTGGGCCTGGGAACGGCTGCCGCCAGACCATCTCATGCGAAAGGCCCAGCGCTTCGCCGACGACGCGCACTTCGTCCTTAAAGAGCAGCTTCAATGGCTCGACTATGCCCTTAAACCCGATATCCTTGGGCATCCCGCCTACGTTGTGGTGGCTTTTTACGAACTTTGCGCCAACGCCCGACTCTAACAGATCGGGATAGATCGTACCTTGCGCGAGGTACTCGATTTTGCCGAGCTTCTTAGCTTCGTCTTCGAAGACGCGAATGAACTCCTCTCCGATAATTCTGCGCTTACGCTCGGGATTGCGCACGCCCGCAAGCTTGTTGAGGAAGCGCTCGCTCGCGTCGACATGTACGAGCGTCATACCCATTTTTTTCTTGAACAGGCTAACGACCTGCTCCGCCTCGCCCTTGCGCAATAAGCCATGATCCACAAATACGCACACGAGTTTATCGCCGACGGCTTTATGCAGGAGCATCGCCGTTACGGAGGAATCAACGCCGCCCGAAAGAGCCAATAGTACCCTTCCGTCGATTTCGGCGCGCAGTTTGGCGATTTCGGCCTCGATATACGTATCCGTCGTCCATCCGCCAAGGCACTTGCACGTCCTGTAAAGGAACGATTCCAGCGCTTCCTTGCCCTTATCCGTCTGTAATAGCGCCGGCGTAAATTTCATGGAATAATGATCCGTCCGATTGTCTTCAGTAGCTGTAACGAGCAAGCCGTCGCTCGAAGCGATGGACGCCCCTTCGTGCACGCCCAAAACGGGGAGTCCTAGCTCGAATAAGTCGGCGGACAAAGGGGGCGCTTCGCCTTCGCCGCCTGCGATGACAATGCCCTTTGGGGCCGCGTTTAAGATGCTTTGCATGCTCGTGGAACCCGGAAGTACTTCGCAGTATACCTTCGCGGCGCGAATTTGCCGCGCGGCTATCTGTGCGAGGGTAGGGTTAAAGTCGAGCACAAGGATCAGTTCTTTTTTCATTGTTACCTCACGGAATAATTTGGCGCCTCTTTGGTTATCAAAACGTCATGCGGATGGCTTTCCAACATGCCGGCGTTTGTAATGCGCATGAAGCGGGCGCTCTTTTTAAGCGACGGGATATCCGCCACGCCGCAGTAACCCATGCCGGAGCGCAGACCGCCGCAAAGCTGGAATACCGTATCCGCAATCGGCCCCTTGTAGGGTACGCGCCCTTCGACGCCTTCTGGAACGAGCTTTTTTTCGTCCTCTTGGAAATAGCGGTCTTTGGAACCCTTATCCATCGCGGCGAGCGAGCCCATGCCTCTGTATACTTTGAAGCTGCGCCCCTGGTAGATTTCCGTTTCGCCCGGGCTTTCTTCGGTTCCGGCTAAAATCCCGCCCAGCATGACTGAATCCGCCCCCGCGGCTATCGCCTTTGTAATATCGCCGGAGTATTTAATGCCGCCGTCGGCGACGAGCGGAATGTCGTATTTCCTTGCGGCCTTGGCGCTGTCTAGGATTGCCGTTATCTGGGGAACGCCGATACCCGCGACGACACGCGTCGTGCATATCGAACCCGGCCCCATGCCGACCTTGATACAGTCGGCCCCGGCCTTGATGAGCGCTTCCGCGCCCTCTTCCGTGGCGATATTGCCGACGACAAGGGGTACGTCCGGGAATGCGCTTTTAATCGCCCTCGTCATGTCTATGACATTTTTTGAATGCCCATGCGCAGTATCGATGCCAATGATGTCAGCCTTGGCTCTAACCAGCGCCTCTACGCGCTCAAGCGTATCGTGCGCTACCCCAACCGCCGCGCCGACCAACAGCCGGCCCTTCCTGTCCTTGGCAGAGTGCGGATATTGTATAGCTTTTTCTATATCCTTAATCGTAATAAGCCCTTTGAGCCTAAAACTATTGTCAACTATGGGGAGTTTTTCTATTTTATACTTGCGCAATATCTGTTGAGCCTCGGACAAAGTTGTGCCTTCGGGCGCTGTGATGAGGTTTTCGCTCGTCATGACTTCTTTAATTAAGCGCGAGAAGTCCGTTTCGAAACGAAGATCGCGGTTAGTCAGAATGCCTACGAGCTTGCCATTCACGCAAATCGGCACGCCCGAAATTTTGTAGCGCTCCATAAGCGCGTTGGCGTCAGAGATTTTGTGTTCCGGAGAAAGAAAGAACGGATCGACTATGACGCCGTGCTCCGAGCGTTTGACTCTATCGACATGGCCGGCCTGGTCTTCAATCGGCATGTTTTTATGAATAAAGCCAATGCCGCCGTTGCGCGCCATAGCTATCGCCAGTCGGGATTCGGTGACGGTGTCCATCGCCGCGCTAATCAGCGGAATATTTAGCGTGATTTCGCGCGTAAGACGCGTTTGCAGGCTGATTTCTTTGGGATGGATAATCGCGTGATCCGGGATGAGCAGTACATCGTCGAACGTAAGGCCTTCTTTTACAACTTTTTCGTCAAAATCGATTTTATCCAAACTGCGTCTCCTTTTAAGCGTTAATCGCGCTTTTCATTTCATTCTACAAAAGGCGCTGTGGGTTGTCAACAACATGAAATAATTAGTAAAGGGGCCGCGGTGCTAAACGCCGCAGCCCCTTTGGCCTTCTTATCTTATACCCTCTTAAAATGCACGACGAAGCGATCGTCCTTGCCGTAGCCCTTTGTACAGGTCACGAGCGTTAAAACCTGATCGTTGCCGTCGACCTTGACGTCGCTCTTGAACTTGGAGTATTGCTTCACGGTTTTCATATAGTCCTCGAAGTCGTCGTCGGAGCCGAATGCGACCGCCGTCATGTTTAGCTCGTTGATATCGTACCTAGTAGCCGCGAAGACCTTCCAGGTGCTCTCCTTGCCGTCGAAATTGAACGTGATCTTATCGTTTTCCTTGAAGAAATCCTTATCCTCATACTTGTACAGCGAGCCGAACATGCTCTTGTCGTTCAT
>DBDD01000091.1:0-622 GCA_002293365.1 Christensenella sp. UBA941
CGAGCCTCAGCCAAGTGAAGAAGGACGGGGAATCCCCGCCCTTCTCTATTATACCCTATATACGCAAGGGGGCGTTGAATACGCCTCTTACCCGCACATGAAAACTTATCCTCCAAAAAATTACGCCGCCAGTAAAAGACTGACGGCGCAACTCACACTAAAGCGGCATTCTTATTGTCACTTTACCTTCACGTTGATCTCTACATCCCCGCAAGGGAAAGAACAGCAGGGATGCACGTATCCGAATTTCAAGTCCGCCCCGCGCCTTTTATCCAAGTTCGGAGGGATATACACATTGCCGGAAGCCAGGCGGGAATGGCAGAAGCCGCATTCTCCGCTGCGGCAGCGGTTGGGAGCGGCGATTCCGGCCCGCTCCAAGGCGACCAGCAGCGTTTCATCGGCGCGGCAATCGACAACCCGCTTATCGTCACGGATCACTACCGTCATTTTGAACGGCCCGTTGCCGACTCCCTTCGGATAGCCCTCCAGCTTTTCGGGGTGCTTCATCTGGCCGAAAAGCTCGTGGCGGACGCGGCGCTGCGGTAAATCCAGCTTCGCTACTTCCTTGTCCACAAAATCGTACATCACCTGCGGGCCGCATATGAATAGAGAATAGTCGCCG
>DBDD01000091.1:699-1828 GCA_002293365.1 Christensenella sp. UBA941
AACTCGGCTTTCAGCAGGATATCGTCCGCCGTGCGGCTTCCGTAAAGAAGCGTAAGCTCAAAATCCTCCGTGCCGTCCGCGATAGCCGAGGCCAGCGAGTAAAACGGCGTAATGCCGCTGCCGCCCGCCAGTCCGAGTATGTGTTTTGGGTCGCGAAGCGGTTCGTAGGTAAAGTTGCCTTCCGGGCCGGAGGTAACTACGGAATCCCCGACCTTCCAAGTATCAAGAATGTAGTCGGCGGCAAAGCCGTCCTCCGCTCGCTTCACGGTGACGATATAGCTGCCCGCAAGCGCGCTCGCCGGTGCGGAGCGTATGGAGTAGGGCTTGGCGAGCTTCGAGCCGCCGATTTCGAGCGATATGCTTAGATACTGGCCAGCGCTGAAATAGGCCAGCTCGTCAGTCCCGCGCGCTTTATCGGGAGCGAGAATGTAGCTCTTCGCGTCTGGGCCGTGGCTTTCGACGGCGGTAATCTTTAGATACTGCGCTTCGGGGTGAAACGCGCGCATCAGGCGGTTCACGGGATAATCCGCGGGCGGAGGCGCGGCGGAAGCGGCTTCGATTTTGGCGCGCCGTTCCGGGATAATCCCCATGAAATCGCGGGGATCAAGGTTTCGCAAAACAACGTCGCTGGCCATCATCGTCCCTCCTTTATATCGAGTGCCGCAAGGCTGCCCATCATTTGTCCGTTTTCATACGAGGGTCCATAACCCAGCGTCAGGGTGGAATGGCCGCCGCAGAAGCGCAAGCCCTGAACGTACTGCTCGTCCCGCATCGACATCACGCGGGGCAGCATGGTATCCCATAGCTGATTGTGGTAGCCGTAGATCGCGCCATTCGGCGTATGCAGATAGCGGGCGAAGGTCGCGGGCGTGGTGACGGATATTTCTTCTATGCAGTCGTGTATGCGAATGCCCGTCGCCGCCTCGTACTGGTCGATCATCTTTTTCGCGAGCCGGTTCTTCGTCGCCTTGTACTCGCTCGGCTTAACGCTCGCCCAAACCTCGGGGCCGTAGAGCGTAGTTGACCACAGAAGGCTGGTTCCCGGCGGGCTGCAATCGGGATTATCGATGTTCAGGCAGTTCATGATGAAAAAGTCGTTTTCCTCCAATGTGTGCATACGGCGGAACTG
>DBDD01000091.1:1835-4051 GCA_002293365.1 Christensenella sp. UBA941
AATTCCTCCGGCGATTTATCCAAGCCAAGATATACGCAAAAGCCGGTCATGCCTACTTTGCGGGCGTTGGCGCGCTTGATCTCGCCCTTGGGCGCTTCGCTTTCATCCACCATACTGCCGAACACGCGGTTTGGCGAAATGTTGGCGATAACCTGCTTCGCCCTTAGCTCCCGTCCACCGGCGATTACGACGCCATAGCACCGGCCGTCTTTTATCAGCAGTTTGGTAACTTCCGTGTTGTACCAAATTTCTCCGCCGTAATTGCGCACACATTCTTCCAGCGCTAAAGATATCTCGTGGGAGCGGTCTTTGGTTATATACGCCTGCTGGGAAATATAATTGTTGACCATCAGCGCGTACAGTACAAAAGAAAACTCGCTCCGCGGCGTTCCGCAGTACGGCCAATAGGTCATGAAGATTTCTTGGGCGCGCTTGGGCATTCCAAGATCGTCCAGTACCGCTCCGACAGGCTGCGCAGCTACTTTCATGAAGTTCAAATGTTCGGCGGCTAAAACGGCGGGGTCGGGCGCGCCCTTGCCTAAGTATCCCATCGCCCGGCCAACGTCGCCAGCCAGCTTGAAGAAATCGGATACGCTCTTTCCGCTGCCGGCAACGGTCTGCTCCATTTTCGCCACAAACGCTTCGATGCCGGTTGGCAATGTCACATCATAGCCGTCCGGCCCGGTGACTATCGCCCGAAAAGCATCCTCCACAGGTATCATTTCGGCTTTTACGCCCAGCGCCTCAAACAGTTTCCTTACTTGGCCGGGAGCTTCCGCGTTGCCGTAGCCGGACATCTCGTGCAGCGTCGTCTCGAACTCAAAGCGGCCGCGCCTGAAGCTGGACGCGCATCCTCCGGGAATGTTGTGCTTCTCCAACAGCAGGGTTTTCAAGCCCTGCTTCGCGGTGGTCGCGGCGGCAGTCAGTCCGCCGTTTCCTGCGCCTACGACGATCACATCATAAGCATCCAATTCCGTCACATCCTCTCAGTATTTATTTTTTAGCTAATTCCAGTGCCAAAATTGATTATGCTTAAATACCTTGCGTCTCTTCTTTTAGCTTTTGAAGCACACCGAAAAAAACATCGTCCATGCGCTCGTATACCTCATCGTCAGTAAAACGAATCATACCTGTGACGTGCAAACTGGAGATACCGTGGACGTAAAGCCACATCGTTTCGAATATTCTGTGTGAATTATCCCGTGAAAGCCCGTAGCCCTTTTGTATGACGGATATAATGGTTTCGTAATTGTCGTGCGCTAGGTGAAGCGTATCCGCAACGGAGGCTGCCGTACCGCTCCCCTTCATAAATAGCAGCTCGAACAGCTTAGGCTCGTCCTTTGCGAATCGGAAATAATATATTCCCACGCCCTGAAACGGCAGTTCTTCGGCAAGACCCTTGTTCGAGTAATCGCCGTATACGTTTTTAGCGGCTTCCAGTATTTCTTTTTGCACTTCTTCCATATTCTGAAATGCAGTAAAGATGGGATGCGATGAAGTACCCAGCTCCGCGCCCAAGCCTCTGGCCGTCAGCGCTTCGACCCCATCTCTCCGAACGAGGTTAAGAGCGGCTGTTATGATTTCGTCTTTGGTGAATTTATGTGTTGGCGGCATGATAGCTACAGACTCCACAATCTTTATAATGAAACATACGTTGCGTAACGTATGTTTCATTATAAGGGCTCGCGGAAGCCTTGTCAAGCATATCAAGATATTTAATACATCCTTCAACGCTCCTTCCTTAATAACAGCGATATGATTCGCCGCATAGATATGGGCGCCGTCTATTCAGCCGTTTCCTATTAGATCGACAATTCCGCTAACTTGGTTCTATCAGGCGCGTTCGGCCTAATTTGCATTCCTCCGTACAAACCTGTTCGTAAGCCCTCCATGATGGACGGCCTAACGCTTTTGGCGCTCATGGCGTCGTCGTCATGTTCGGCGCCACGTTCCGATACATCGCCGTCTATGACCTGCCCGACACGCCCGTCGATGTTCAGTTCCACATTAAGCACAGCGAGCCGCGCTTCTTTTTCAACCAATTCCGCTTCGTTATCAAACGGTCTTTTCAACTCTTCGCGGGCGCTGTCAACCTGCTGATGAAGGTTGTCGAGCTGGGCTTTAGTGGCCTTCAAGCGTTCCGGCGCTTCGGCCAAAGCATTGTTAATTCTCGTAAGATTACCGCCTGCGTTACTCCCAAGATCAGTGCGGTAGCT
>DBDD01000155.1 GCA_002293365.1 Christensenella sp. UBA941
GCCCTCTACCGCGCCGCCGCCTGCCGCGCCCGCCGTTTCCGTCGAAACGCTGCACAAACGTATGCTGGCCGCCGTCGCCGAGGAAGATTACGAGGCCGCGCAGCAATTACGCGAAGAAATCAAAGAATGCGAAAAACAGGCGAAGGCCGACGCGGAAGCGGAAGACGAACCGCCGCAGGGCGACGGATAGGCAACGAAAAAGCAGCTTCGCCAAAAGCTGCTTTCCCATGAACCGCCGTTCATATGCCTAAATCGTTGCAAGATTCTACCTCTATTTTAAGGCATAGACGGCTTAATGTCAATGTTTTAGCCGTTTTCGGGCTTGTAATAAAGTATTCAATTTAGGACGAAGGAGGGGCCGCCATGCCGAAATACAGCGCCGAGGATCAGCTTTCTTTCTTTGACATGCCCCTTCTTCCTCTATTTTCCATCGAGGAACAAATAGATAGTTTACGCATGGGCAATGTTTCGCAAATGCGCGCCAAGACATACAAGGCTGGCGAAATGCTCCAAGTGTCATTTTTTCCCATTTGGAACACTTTAGCGGAGGCGAAGAGCGCCGGTCGAAAGCCGAGCCGCCCCGCGCAGCAAAAGCTCAACGACCAAAGAGCACAAGACAATTTTATTTTATATGCCAATAATAATTTTTCTGAAAAAGACTTAATAATAACGCTCGGTTATAGTAACGCCCGCCGCCCCGACGACCTCGAAGGCGTGATCCGCGATATTAATAATTTCATTCGCAAAATGCGCTATCGGCATGTAAAGCGGAATTTGCCGGAGCTTCGACACCTTTACTGCATCGAGGGTACAAAATACTATATCGACCAAAACGACCTCGACGCGAAGTTTCACATTCATATCCTCATTTCGGGCGACATGGACAGAGACGAAATAGAAAAGCTTTGGGACGGCGGCGCGTATCCGCAAACAAGGCGCTTAGACCCTTATGAGCGTCGCGGCCTGACCGGGCTTTCGGCGTATATATCAAAAGCGAAAGATGATCGAATGCGGCGATGGAGCCACAGCCGGAACCTAAAGCTGCCGGAGCCGACCACAGCCGACCGCAAGCTGTCGAAAGCCCAAGCAAAAAAAATAGCGGTCGATATCGAAGCGGCGCGCGCGTGGTTTGCCAAGACCTATAAAGGCTATGAGCTTGATGAAGAGAGCCTATGTGTGAAACGTAGCGAATACGTGGCGGGCGTCTATATCCGCGCGAGGCTGTACAAAAAGCATAGCGCCGCCGCCTCGCCCGTCCGCGAATTTGGCAGGAGGACACGATGGAAAAAATAGCCTTGCTCGACGCCGACAATATGAACAAGCGCAAAATAGCCTTCCCGAATTTGCCGCTTATGAAGCTTTCGGCATATCACAAAGCGCGCGGCGATTCGGTAGAGTGGTGGATGCCGCTGGAGCGCTACGACGTAGCCTATATTAGCTACGTATTCGGCGAAGAGTATACGCCCGCCCCGCCCGTCGAATATATCAACGCCGACCATATCATTGAGGGCGGTACAGGGTGCGATTATCGCGCGAAGCTGCCGCCCGAAGCGGAAGGCATAATGCCGGACTACTCCATATATCCGAAATTCGACGGGACAGCCTACGGCTTTTTGACGCGAGGCTGCCCGCGAGGCTGCCCGTGGTGCATCGTTCCGAAAAAAGAGAGCGGCGTTTCCGCGCAAGTGGCCGACCTTTCCGACTTTCGCGCCGGGCAGCACTTTATAAAATTACTCGATCCGAATTTACTAGCCTGCCGCGATCATGAGGCCATACTATGGCAGCTAGTCATATCGGGCGCATGGGTGGACTTTACGCAGGGCTTAGATATTAGGCTTACGACCGCCGACAATATCGCGCTTTTGAAGCGGACGCATATAAAGCGTATCCATTTTGCGTGGGACGATCCGCGCGAAGACCTAACCGGCCATTTCGAGCGCTTCAAGGCGCTTTCTGGGATCGCCGATTATAGGCTGCTTGGCGTCTATATCCTGACCAACTTTAACACAACTCACGCCGAAGACCTTTACCGCGTCAAAGCGGTACGGGACTTAGGCTATTCGCCCTATGTCATGATCTATGACAAGGCGAACGCGCCGAGGGAAACGCGCCATTTACAACGCTGGGTAAATAATAAAATCATTTTTCATTCGACGCGGGAATTTTCAGAATACGACGCGGCGAGGGGGTAAGAGAGCATGAGCAGCATAGCGCCCGGAACGATCATACACGGCGACGCCCTCGACATACTTAGGCGCTTGGGGCCGTCCAGTGTGGACGCCCTTATCACCGACCCGCCCTACAGCAGCGGCGGGCAGTTTCGCGGCGACCGTATGCTGGACACGCGCAACAAATACTTAACGACCGGCCCTATCGCCGCCGACTACGCGAAGCACTCCTTCAGCGGCGACAACCTCGATCAACGCGCGTGGACAAGCTGGACGGCTGAATGGCTTTCCCGCGCGCGGCGCGTCGTAAAGCCCGGAGGCGTCGCCGCTGTTTTTACCGACTGGCGACAGATAGGCGCATTAACCGACGCGCTGCAATGGGCAGGCTGGA
>DBDD01000277.1:0-2240 GCA_002293365.1 Christensenella sp. UBA941
TGCCATTAAGGTACCTCCTGTAAGTAGTGGCCTTGTGCGTTCACGAGCCCGTGTGTTTCTTTTTTCGGGCTTAATAAACGCGCAAACCCTTGTCGTCCGATTTCCGGACTCGTCGGCAGAAATTAACCCGCACTGACGAAAATCATCGACGCAATTCGCGCCTCGCGGGCACTTTTACGCCTTTTCGCCGTGCGGCAACCTCCTGCGTCATCCGTAGAATCCGCGCAACGCAGTATATAATATCAAAGGCAATAGGGAAATGCAAGCGTTTTTTGAGCCCCGGCGGGAAATATTTTGTGGTAGTTTTTACTCCCTGTGGGAGGTACTAGATGTTGTGGGGGGATGAGGATTATGGGCGCAACTGGCCGATAAGAAAGAGGCGAGCTGTTTAGGCTCGCCCCTCATCAGCAAGAATTAGGCGGGGTGACATTTCCCGCATGTCCTAACCTCTTTCGAGGGGTGATGGCTGCCCGTTCCATCCTCTAATTCTTAACTTTATTATATCTAATATAGGTTCATTTATCCACCTTCAATATAGTAAGGGTATTTGTATTTATATGCCATAGCCCGTCACACCCCGCCCAAAACAACCGGCAGCACGACACTTCCGCAAAGGTTGACCATCATGTGCATCGGTACGGTATACGCGATGGAATCAGTCCTGTAGGCGACGAGCGCAAGGACGATTCCCGGTAAAAACGAGACGAGCATGTTCGCGATATTCAAATGCCCGATCGCGAACAGCGCCGAGGTGATTAAAACGGCGGCGGCAAAGCCGTACTTTTTAAGCCTATTTAGCATAACGCCGCGAAAGATGATTTCCTCCACAAGCGGCGTGATCAACACCAGCCAAATTCCGTCCACGATGTCCGGCGGTGACAGCGCAAAACCCGGCGTGAGCACGCGCATAATCAGTACGGGAGCGGCGCACAGCGCGATTAGGAGCGCTGCGGCGCCCGCGAGTTCCAATGACGTAAGTTTCTTATTGATGCGAAAGAGGGGCCCAAGCTCCGAAAGCGGCGTCCTGTTTATTGCCAAAAAAGTGGGCAGCGCCAGCGCCAAAGTGATAATGTGGCAGCCAATATTGTAGTATAAGACGATATTCGCGTTGCCCGGAATAGCGCTTAGCAGGAGAACCTCCAGCGCTCGCTTGCCGAGGAAGTTGACCGCGAGAAACGCGATGAAAGAGATAAGGGCGATTAGCATGGATAACCCCACATTAGCACAATTTAATAAGAATTATACTGTATATTGTTTTATTAGTAAATGCTTGAATACTTATGGATAAAGGCTAATGTGTTATTTATAAAACTTTTGCTATTGTAAAATATCGCGCAGCCGCATATAATAAAGACACAAGGGGAATTGCCGTTAAGCGCGGCTGTTTCCGAACGATTGTCCTAGAAACAACCGGCTCTTAGCGGTGGCGGTTGTTTCTCGTTATACGGAGCAAAACTATCAGAAGAATCAAGAATATGATAATCTGCGTCATGTCCATAGAACATCACCTCCCCTCTTTCGAAGTTCGGTGAAACAACCGCACCGTCGGGCTATCCCCTTGTGCCTGTTTATATTATATCAGGCTAGTACAATAGATGGTCAATTATCGACATAATACGATGATAATCTCTATCCCACCACAACATTAACAACATTCTTAGCGACAATAACCTTGCGCACCGTCTTCCCCTCAAGCTGCGCTTTCACGCCCGCGTCCGCCATAACGGCCTTCTCGATCTCCTCCTTTGAAAGCCCGGAGGCGACTTTTACGCGCGCGCGTATCTTGCCGTTGAACTGCACGCCCAGCTCGATTTCGTCTAGCGCAAGGGCACTTTCGTCCACTTTTGGCCAAGGCTGGTTGAAGATGGAGTATTTATAGCCGAGCCGCTCCCAAAGCTCCTCCGCCAAATGCGGCATGGCGGGCGCGAGCAGCAGCAGCAGCGTCTTTATAGTCTCGGCGAACAGCTTCGGGTCGGTTTCGCCGGAATCGGCGTATTTATACAGCGCGTTCGTCAATTCCATCGCGCGGGCGATGGCGGTATTAAATTGGAAGCGGTCGTAGTCGAGCGTCATCTGCTTGACGGCGTAGTTCAAAGCGTAGCGTAAATCCTTATCACCCGCGCCGCCTTTCCCTTGGATGGAGGCTGCTCGTTCGCACAGGCGCTCCACGCGCTCCACGAAGCGGGATATCGCCTTTATGCCGTCCTCCGACCACGTGCCGCCCTCGATATACGAGAAGC
>DBDD01000277.1:2321-12387 GCA_002293365.1 Christensenella sp. UBA941
ACGAGCGAGAGGAACGGCTCGTCGAAGCTGAGATACCCCAAGTCGCGCAGGGCCTTCACGAAGAAGCGCGCGTAAAGCAGATGCAAACAGGCGTGCTCCGCGCCGCCGACGTATTTGTCCACGGGGAGCATCGTGTCGATCCATTCCTTATTCCAGGCCTCTTTTTCATTCTTGCTGTCCGGATAGCGCAGGAAGTACCAGCTTGAGCATACGAACGTGTCCATCGTGTCGGCGTCCCGTTTGGCGGCGCCGCCGCATTTCGGGCATTTGCAGTTTATGAACTCGTCGGACTTAAGTAGCGGCGACGTCCCGTCCGGCGTAAAGTCCACGTCGTAGGGCAAAAGCACCGGCAAATCGCTCTCGGGAACCGGCACGGCCCCGCATTTATCACAATAAACGATCGGAATCGGCGCGCCCCAATAGCGCTGGCGTGAAATAAGCCAGTCGCGCAGGCGGTAATTCGTTTTAAAATCGCCCGCGTCCTTTTTCTGCAATTCTTCTATGACGGTTTTAAGCGCTTCTTGGCTCGTTTCGCCGTCGTGATGCTGTGAATTGACCAATACGCCGTAGTCGGTAAACGGCAGATCGTCCGGGCAGTTTACGCCCTTTATAACCCGCTCGATGGGCAAATCGTATTTTTGCGCGAATTCATAGTCGCGCTCGTCGTGCGCGGGGACGGCCATGACCACGCCCGTGCCGTACGTATACAATACGTAGTCCGCGACGTAGATCGGGATTTTACGCCCGTTGACGGGGTTTATGGCATAAGCGCCCGTAAAGCAGCCCGTCTTGTCTCTGACGGTGCTCATGCGGTCGATGTCGGAGGCCTTGGCGGCATAGTCAATATAGGCCTGTACGGCGTCCCTATGCTCGGGCGTCGTGATGCGCCCGACGATAGGATGCTCCGGCGCGACGACGACGTACGTACAGCCGTAGAGCGTGTCCGCGCGCGTGGTGAATACAGTAAAGCGCTCCGAGCCGTCCTCCAAATCGAACGTAATCTCGCCGCCGATGGACTTGCCGATCCAGTTGCGCTGCATCGTCTTGGTCTTTTCCGGCCAGTCGATCTCGTCCAGCTTACTTAACAGCTCCTCGGCGTAGGCCGTGATCTTGAAAAACCATTGCGTCAATAGCTTGCGCTTTACGGGGCTTTGGCAGCGCTCGCACTCGCCGTCGATAACCTGTTCGTTTGCTAAAACCGTATTGCAGCTCGGGCACCAGTTAACAGGAGCTTCCTTTTTATATGCGAGGCCCTTGTGGTATAGCTGTAAAAAGCACCATTGCGTCCATCTATAGTAGTCCGGCTCGCAGGTCTTGACTTCGTAGTCCCAGTCGAACGTCGCGCCCATACGCTTGAGCTGCTCTTCCA
This sequence comes from Christensenella sp. UBA941, assembly GCA_002293365.1. Classification (GTDB taxonomy): domain Bacteria; phylum Bacillota; class Clostridia; order Christensenellales; family UBA941; genus UBA941. The sequence goes on from DBDD01000277.1 coordinate 3,691, forward strand.
TCTTCGCGATGTTCTGGCGCGTTGAGTCCATCGGGTGAATGCCCGTCTTTATCGCGTAGTTTTCCGCCGGCAGGCCGAAAGCGTCGAAGCCCTGCGGCTGAAATACTTCGTAGCCCTGCATGCGCTTGAAGCGGGCGTAGGAGTCCGTAAGGCCGTAGTTGTACCAATGCCCGACGTGCAAATTCGCGCCCGACGGATAGGAGAACATCTCCAGTATGTACTGTTTCTTTGAAACGTTCTTTGGATTGAAGCGATAGAGCTGGGTTTCGTCCCACTTCGCCTGCCATTTTTTCTCTATTTCCGACGGCCGCATAAAATATTCCCTCTTCTATATAACAATTGCGCACATTCTAGCATACGCGGCGCGGATATGTCAAACGGGGGAGGGAAGCCTGTTAATCTAATCCAATAAGACTTTCTGCTATAGCCATTATGGCTTCTTTGCTCAAGTCCCTATACGCAAAATCGTGAATTAGGTGATCTACGACTCGCTTCGTAAAGTTTGCCTTTACGCTAAATTTGTCAGCGGTATAATTTACGACACGTGTAAACAGAGCCAAAGCGTAAACTAAATTCATATTCTTCTCTGGATATCTAATGTTGTAGAACGGTGTCAGCTTCAATATCCAAAAACAAATAAGACACGCTTGCATCTAGTGTCTGCTTGTCCATCTTTCCGAATACTGGAAAATCATTCGGATTGGTAGAAAAGGTCATATTCTAATTGCTCGCTCCTCGGATCATCGTCAGGATCTCTTCTGCATTATCTAAGCCCACAACAATAGAACCCTCGCACATTGCATCCGAGAAGGATTGGCCGCTTTCTCGCAACATTCCGTTATAGATGCGGTCGGGCGCTTCATAATAATTATTGTATGCCTCTTCAGAAGAAGAGAATTTCGTTTCCGCCAAATTATTACACCCCTTACACTACAATATTTAGATATAAAAGGCAGTTAATATTACTAATAACGTTTATATCATATTCGCTTGTAATTTACAATACTTTTGTGTAAAAATATACACAAAAGCGACATTTTATTTCTTATCTGCAAAATTATTTAAGTATAGCGCTTTTAGGGTCAAACTAAAGAGGATCAAGTTAGATTAATAAGATGGGCGATCATGCAAGACAGAGCGCGGATATAAGCGCTAACGTCCTGCCGGTCAACAGTTTCTCAAAAAAAGTCGCCTAACTTTAAACCCCGTGTTCAGTGATTGTGAACTTAATCATGTATACAGGTGCGGAATAATGCACTTTCAGCTATTAAAATGGCCTAAAATAGGGCGATTATGCCCTAATCATCGATGTGAATACATAAAATGGCAGCATGCGAAAAAACATAATTTCTGTATTGACACAGCGCGCGGCATATGATTTAATATGTCGGCAATGTTTATTTTGTCTAAACTATTTGTTTAGTATAAGCGAATACGGGCGTTGCGTAACTAGTCGGAGGGAGGCGCCTTATGCAAATCGGCGCGAAGATCAAGGAGCTGCGCCTAAGCTTAAACTTAACGCAGGAAGAGCTGGCGGCGCGCACCGAGCTTTCCAAGGGCTTCATCTCGCAGCTTGAGCGGGATTTGACGTCCCCCTCCATCGCGACGCTGATGGACATCCTCGAAGCGCTTGGGACAAACTTGCCGAATTTCTTTAAAGAAACACACGAGGAAAAGGTAGTGTTTTCCGAGCGGGACGTATTTGTAAAGGAAGACGAAGAGGCGAAGTCCGAAGTCCACTGGCTCGTCGCCAACGCCCAGAAAAACGCTATGGAGCCCATACTGCTCTCGCTCCGGCCTGGCGGCAAGAGCTATGAGGACGACCCGCACGAGGGCGAGGAGTTCGGGCACGTACTCGCCGGGACGATCACGCTCAAGCGCGGCTCGGCCAAATGGAAGCTCAAAAAGGGCGATTCGTTCTATTTCCGCGCGAACGCGGCGCATTCGATCGAGAACCGCGGAAAAACCGAGGCGCGCGTGATTTGGGTTTCGACACCGCCATCATTTTAGTTGTTAGAAAATAGAAAATAGAAATTAGTAGAATCGCCGCCTGCGGGCGGAGTGGTTCCGCCCGCAGGCGAAGCAACTTCTTTTACGGAGGATATCATAATTGGGCGACAAGCACCTCATCGAGCTGAAGAACGTGTCGAAGACGTTCGATACGACGGAGGCGCTCAAAAACATAAATTTGTATATAAGAGACGGCGAGTTCCTGACGCTGCTCGGGCCGTCCGGGTGCGGCAAGACTACGCTGTTGCGTCTTTTAGCGGGCTTTGAAATGCCGACTGAGGGGCGTATCTTCATGGACGGCGCGGACATGACGGACATGCCTCCGCACCGCCGCCGCCTGAACACGGTGTTTCAGCGCTATGCGCTTTTCGAGCATTTGAACGTCTTCGACAACGTCGCGTTCGGCCTGAAGATCAAAAAGCTCGATAAAGACGAGATAAAGCAGCGCGTAGGCTCGATGCTCGAACTCGTTGGCCTTAAAGGGTACGATAAGCGTACGGCGTCCCAGCTTTCGGGCGGACAGCAGCAAAGGGTAGCCATAGCGCGCGCGCTCGTAAACGAGCCGGGCGTCCTTTTGCTGGACGAGCCCTTGGGCGCGCTGGATCTTCAGCTGCGCAAGGATATGCAGATCGAGCTGAAAAAGATCCGCCAGCGCTTGGGCATCACGTTCGTTTTTGTCACGCACGACCAGGAAGAAGCGCTGACGATGTCCGATACGATCGTCGTCATGAAGGACGGCGAGATACAGCAGATAGGCACGCCCGTGGATATCTACAACGAACCGAAGAACGCCTTCGTCGCCGACTTCATTGGCGAAAGCAATATCCTGGGCGGTACTATGCTAAAGGACTACTCCGTGCGCTTTTCCGGACGTACGTTCGAGTGCTTGGATGCAGGCTTCGGCGAAAACGCGGATGTAGACGTCGTTGTCCGCCCGGAGGATATAAAGGTCGTAGAGCCGGAAAACGGCATGATCGCAGGCGTCGTAAAGAGCGTGCTCTTCATGGGCGTGCACTACGAGCTTTTGGTGGATACTGGCGAGTTCACGTATCAGGTACATACCACCGCAAAATACAGCGAGGGACAACAGGTCGGCTTCGTTATACTGCCGGACGATATCCACATCATGAGGCCAAGCGAGCCATGAAAAGAAGCTATTTCGCGCTGCCCTATACCGTTTGGATGGCGATTCTTATCTTCGCGCCTATGTTGCTGATCTTGTTTTATGCGTTCACAGACGAAAGCGCGGCCGGAGGAGTCGTCTTTACGCTTACCAATATAATCGAAGCGTTCGACCCTCTGTTTACAGGCGTTTTGCTGCGCTCGGTATGGCTAGCGTTCGTCGCCACGGCGATTTGCCTCCTGCTCGGCTATCCCGTCGCGTATATGCTGGCGCGCAGTAAGTCGAAGAACGTTACATCGCTGCTCGTGCTCTTCATTCTGCCCATGTGGATGAACTTTTTGCTGCGCACGTACGCGTGGCTTGTCCTGCTCGACAACAACGGCTTACTCAATTCGCTTTTCGCGCTGTTGGGTTTGGATAAAGTACAGTTGCTCTACAACCAAAACGCGGTCGTCTTGGGCATGGTGTATAATTTCCTGCCGTTTATGGTACTGCCGATCCACTCCGTACTCGTAAAGATCGACAAATACCAGATCGAGGCCGCAGAAGACTTAGGGGCAGATTCGCTTACCGTCTTTCGCAAGGTTATCTTCCCGCTTAGCGTTCCCGGCGTTATAACGGGCATAATGATGGTATTCGTCCCCGCTATAACGACGTTCGCGATATCGCGTCTTTTGGGCGGCTCGCAGTTCATGCTCTTCGGCGATTTAATAGAGAATCAGTTCATATTCGTACAAAACTGGCATTTCGGCAGCGCGCTCTCTTTGATTATGCTCGTTCTGGTGCTTGTGTCTCTGGCTTTGACGAATAAGTTCGACAAAGCGGAAGACGGAGGCCGCCTATGGTAAAGCGCGTATTAAAGGGCAGTTATCTGGCGCTGATACTATTATTCATGTATCTGCCAATCCTGATATTAGTCGTCTTCTCCTTCAACGACGGAAAGTCGATGGCGAATTGGAGCGGCTTCACGCTGCATTGGTACGCAGACCTCTTCAGCGACAGGATGATATTGAATTCGCTGTGGGTGACGCTCTCCGTCGCCGTAATCTCCGCCCTAGCCGCGACGGTTATTGGCACCTTCGCCGCCATAGGCCTGCACAGCATGCGCAAAACGCCAAAGGCGATAATTACGAATATATCATACCTGCCCGTCGCGAATCCCGATTTAGTTACGGGAATATCGCTGATGCTGCTGTTCGTTTTTTTTGGCATATCACGCGGCTACGTTACGCTCGTTTTAGCGCATATTACGTTCAATTTACCATACGTTATCTTCTCCGTGCTGCCGAAGCTGAAACAGACGAACAACCAAACCTACGAGGCCGCCCTCGACCTCGGCGCAACGCCCGGCGAAGCGCTGCGCAAGGTCGTTATCCCCGAAATAATGCCTGGTATTATCTCGGGCTTTATCCTCGCTTTTACGCTCTCGCTCGACGATTTTGTCGTCTCGTTCTTCACGCAGCAAAACGTGCAAAACCTCTCCATCACGATCTACTCCCTCGCGCGCAAGGGCATAAATCCCAAGATCAACGCGCTCAGCACGCTCATGTTTGTGACGGTGCTGCTGCTGCTGATTATCGTGAACCGCCGCGCCTCGAAGGAGGAGGCTCGAATGAAAGGCCGAAATGGTCGGCGCAATGGGGTGCGCGCTTTTTCTGGAGAAAAAGCTGCGCAAAAAGGCTGAATGGGACGGTGAGAATATGAGTATAGTCAAAATAAATGAACCCGTTTTAGACGCAAAGTTTGAATTTCATTCGTACAATCATGCGTTAGAGATTATTACCAATGCTTTCCCGCAAGAGTGGTATGATCTCAAATATTGTCTAAGGAAGCTAGAAATAACGACGAACGATTTGCGTGAAGCAGGAGGAAACGAAACTAAGATACCAAAGAAATTTGACGATGCGCTTTATCCGTTAGGATGGAGGGAAATTCGAATATCCGGTGACTTGCATATCCAGAAGTATCCGCGCAGAGCGGGGCAACGCGGGCGTTTTTCTTCTGTTCCTTTTGAGGAGAATGTTTTGGAAGGATACATCGACGGACATAATATTGATTTTCTGAAAAACCGCGTTGCTTTCGACTTAGAGTGGAATAGCAAAGATCAAACCTTCGACAGAGATTTATTAGCGATGCGGACTTATTACGACTGTGATGTCGTTAGCGCTGGAATAATCGTAACGCGTACGCAGGAACTGAACGACATTTTTAAGACTGTGTATGATTTTGACAATCGAGATAGGCAATGGAAGCCTATCGTACGAAAATACGGCGCTAGCACCACTTGGTTAGGCAAACTGATTTCGCGGTTGGATTCCCGGCGCAACGGCGGCTGTCCGATTCTAGCGGTCGGCATAAAAAAGAAATGTATTTCCGATTGGCACGAGGGGTATATAGATGCAAACAATCCAAACAACGGCTGACAACCTTCTGCATTTCTGTGCGGATCAAAAATACGCGACGATATATGCGGATCCACCTTGGAGATTCCAGAACCGCACGGGAAAAGTTGCGCCGGAGCATAAAAGGCTGAATCGCTACGAAACGATGGAACTCGACGCCATAAAAGCGCTGCCTGTCTCCCAGGTCGCGTCCGAAAAGAGCCATCTGTACCTTTGGGTACCCAACGCGCTTTTACCAGATGGACTTGAAGTAATGAAAGCATGGGGCTTCAACTATAAGGGCAACATAATTTGGGAAAAGGTGCGCAAGGACGGTGAGCCGGACGGCAGAGGCGTTGGCTTCTACTTCCGCAACGTCACGGAAATGCTGCTCTTTGGTATTCGAGGAACCAACAACAGAACGTTGGCTCCCGCGCGTTCACAGGTTAACCTTATCAGAACGCAAAAGAAGGAGCACTCGCGTAAGCCGGATGAAATTATTCCGATTATAGAACAATGCTCCCCCGGGCCATATTTGGAACTATTCGCCCGGGGAGATAGGAATGGCTGGGATATGTGGGGAAATCAGGCTACGGATGACTATGAGCCGACGTGGAACACGTATAAAAATTGTACTATGAAGAAGGCGCAATTTTTAGTGTGATATATATCTATATTGTTGATTATTTTACTCTTGAAAGGAAGCTGCACTAATGAAAAAAAGGTTTGTGACGCTTGGGCTTGTCTTAATACTGGCGCTTACCGCCTTTGCGGGCTGCGCGGGCTCTAATCAGGTTACGCTGAACGTCTTGAATTGGGGCGACTATATTGACGAAACGGTTATAGCGGATTTCGAAGCTGAAAACCCAGACATCAAGATCAACTATACGACTCTGGCCAATAACGAGGAGATGCTCGTACAGCTTTCCAACGAGGGCAGCGACTACGATATCTGTTTCCCGAGCGACTATATAATAGAAAAGATGCTAGAGGACGACATGCTCGCCGAGCTGGATCACTCGAAGATCCCAAATATCGCGAACATCGACGCGCGCTTTATGGACTTGCCCTTTGACCCGGATAATAAATACTCCGTACCTTATATGTGGGGCACTGTCGGTATCGTCTACAATACGACGCTGGTGGACGATCCGGTCGATTCGTGGGATATCCTTTGGAACCCGAAGTACGAAAAGCAAATCATAATGTACGATTCGATCCGCGACACGATCGGCATTACGCTCATGCGGCTCGGCAAGTCGCTAAATACGCGCGAGCAGGCCGACGTCGACGCGGCCGAGACGGCTTTGATCGAGCAAAAGCCGCTGGTGCTCGCCTACGCGGGCGACGATATAAAGGATAAGATGATCAACGCGTCCGGCGCTTTGGGCCTCGTCTACAGCGGCGACGCAATGTACTGTATGGAGGAAAACGAAGACCTGGCGTATGCCGTGCCACAGGAAGGTTCCAACGTCTGGTTCGACAATATTGTGGTTCCGAAGACGACTAAAAAGCTCGACCAGGCGCAGAAGTTCATCGACTTCCTCTGCCGCGCCGATATCGCCAAGCGCAATACGGAGTACATAGGCTTCTCCACGCCGAACGCCGAGGCGCTCAAGCTCCTCGACCCAAGCTGGATCGAGGACGAAACGTACAATCCGCCGCAGGATGTCCTGGATCGCTGCACGGTATTCAACGACTTGGGCGACTTTACCGAGGTATATAATAACGCGTGGCTTAGGATAAAGGCGGCGCAGTAAAGCCATATAGATACGAAGGGCGGCTTTAGCCGCCCTTCGTATCTACCCCAGCACCTCCACGCAATACCCCGTATGCCCGCATTTCCCGCACGTGAGCTTCCGCGCCTTCAGCGTATGCGCCGAAAAGAACCACCGCGAAAGCGAAGGCTTGAACGTCTCGCCGCATTCGGGGCAGATATACGCCGTATTTTTATAGTACATGCGCACGGTCAGCGCGCCCAGCGCGATTACTATGGGCATGCCTATGGCAAACGGCAGCCATATGCCCGTCATTACCCATACAACGATTGCGCCAATTTGAATCGCATCCATGATAAGCCCCACGGCCAGCATCGCGCTGTGGATTTTTCTTAGCCCTTTTTTGTTCTTCATCGTTTTGCCCACGTCTTGGATAGAATTGACCGGAATGCTCTCGCCGCTAACGCCCGCCATGATCGCCTTAATAGCGTCCAGCTGCTCCTGCTTTTCCTGGATCTCGCCGCTTAACCGCTTTAGCTGTTCGCCTAGCAAAAGGTACAGCACCTTGCCGGGCGCTTCGCTTGAAAGCACGCCTATAATCGTATCGAGCGAAAGCCCGAAGGATTTAAGCATAAGGATAAGCCGCAGCTTGTTAAGGTCGCTTTCGGAATACAGCCGCCTGCCGCCCTCCGTCAAGTCGCTCGGCGGCAGCAGGCCCTTCGTATCGTAGAATTGTACCGTTCGTACCGAAACGCCGCAAAGCTTCGCCATTTCTCCGGTCGTATAGTTAGACATGAGTTCACCTCCCGCCTACAACACTAAAACATTACGCAGCGTCGTGAGCAAGAGGTGACGTAAGGGGATTTTTTATTATTTGTAGGGTCGGGCTTGAAAGCCCGACCCTACAAATGAATGCTATCGCCAATTCTCAACCGGCTAATGCGCTGTCATACTCCTCTTTAGTAATAAATTCGACGCTGTCTTCCTTTATATAGCATTGTAGGCTTTTATTATATACGACATGCGCGTACCCGTTCATCGAGCGCAGCACCTTTACGACAGAGTTCCTTTCAAGCTTCGTTTCCCGTACGTCGTCCTCCGCTGGCGTGCCGTAGGTTTGTACGTCGCGCCCCGTCACCTTCGCGTAGCGCGTATTATCGCCCCGTGGCGCTTCGCCGAGCGTGACGAGGGGCGCGGAAATATAAGCGGTCTGCCCGTTTAGCTCAATCTGGTACCATTCGTTTTCCAGCGCCATGACCTGGATCGCCGTATTCTCGCCCAGTACATCCACGATTTCAGCGTCCGCGTTCCCCTCGGCGCGTACGTTTACGCCTTCGCCGTTGCAGTAGCCGGCGCTCGGGAATTCGCCCGCCGCCGTTTCAGCGTCCGCATCCGCGATGGGGATTTCGGGCGTCGCTATCGGCTCCGGCGTGGGATCGGGCGTGATAACCGGCGTCGGGTCGGG
>DBDD01000197.1 GCA_002293365.1 Christensenella sp. UBA941
CTGGGGCAGGAGGCGGGCTCCGCCGCGATGAAATGGGCGTTGCCTTTGCCCGTTAGCTTGTCGCCCATATACGCGCAGACCAGCCCGCCGAGGTTGCTGCCGCCGCCCGTGCAGCCGATTACGATGTCCGGATACTCTCCGAGCATGTCCAGCGCCGCCTTCGCTTCCAGGCCTATTACGCTTTGATGCAGCAACACCTGATTCAGCACGGAGCCGAGCACATAGCGGCAGCCCGGCGTACTCACCGCCTTTTCCACCGCCTCCGAAATCGCGCAGCCAAGGCTTCCGCCCGTTTCGGGATATTTTTCAAGTATGCTGCGGCCAACATTTGTAGTGTCGCTGGGGCTCGCGACGACGCTTGCATTAAACGTCTCCATGACGGCCTTGCGCTGCGGTTTTTGCTCGTAGCTGACCTTGACCATGTATACGGTTAGGTCTACGCCGAAGAATCCGGCCGCCATAGCGAGCGCCGTGCCCCATTGCCCCGCTCCGGTTTCGGTGGTGAGCGAGGTCAGGCCCTGCGCTTTCGCGTAATACGCCTGCGGCACGGCGGAGTTGAGCTTATGGCTGCCTGACGTATTCCCGCCTTCATACTTGTAGAAGATCTTGGCGGGCGTACCCAGCGTGCGCTCGAGGTTATATGCGCGCACCAGCGGCGAGGGGCGGTACATGTTGTAGAAATCCAGTATCGGCTCGGGTATGTCGATATAGCGGGTCGTTGAGTCCAACTCCTGCTTGGCGAGCTCAGTGCAGAAAACGCCTTCCAGCTCTTCGAGCGTCATGGGCTTGCCCGTGCCGGGGTTTAACAAAGGCTCCGGCTGTTCGGGCATGTCGGCCCTGAGATTGTACCATTGGCGCGGAATTTTATTTTCGGGGAGGAATGTCTTGTAGGGAATCTTCTGGCTCATGGTTGTTCGTCCTTTCATCTGTCAATATTTTATAATAAAAAAGCCCTTGCCCCCATAATAGGGACAAGAGCCTAAACTCCTGCGGTACCACCCAAATTGATGCGAAAACGCACCCTCTCTATGCACTCAAATGAATGCACGCCGCGCTGATAACGGATACGGCCTTACCCGTCGGCAACTACTCACTGTTGTTTTCGTGCCGCCCTCCGAGGTCCATTCATTCCGATGCGCTACGCCGCCCTCACACCTATGGGCCGCTCTCTGAAGTCCGCTTGCCGGAACTACTCTTCCTCATCATTGGTTTACATTGCGGGTACTTTATCACGGACGCCGAATCCTGTCAAGCGTTAATTTTTGATTTTCTCGTTGCCTCACCCCCATTTCGCGGGCACATTTCGTGAGATTCAAACGCTATGAGTGGGAGCAGAGGTTTACAGAATAACCCACCGATGAGGGAACCGGCGATTGTGCTGTCCGATTGCCCACTGCACTAAAGTATTGATTTCTATAGGGTTCTAAGTGTTTGTATAATTCAATTGGCCTAAAGGGCAAGGTTTTTATGTGGATCAGCCGTCCGCGGCGGACGGCAACCTTATTACCGCAGGCTGCACCGGCGCTTTGCAGTGGACAAAGTGTATTATTGAGCGTTTGGGCGTGTTCCTGCCCGATACTTTGGACGCTTGGTTCGAATACTTTTGTACCGGTAAACCCGAACATTTCTATGTGCTCATGCAGTCTTTGCCGTCAAAGTAAAGGAGTATTGACCACTTTAAATTTTCAGTTTATTCAAATAACAACTATATAATTATAAATCTTATGGTACAATGTATTATATATAGTCGAAATCGGATACATAACGCTGTCAATATAATAATTTCGCTGGGGCATGGCGTGAGTAACAACCGATAAGCTGAATATGTTGAGGAAGGGGTTCAATGGCGGCAATACTGATGATAAACGTCCCCTATGCGGGGCATACCAACCCAACGCTGCCGCTGGCGGAAGCGCTGGTGCGGCGCGGTCATAAAGTAGCATACATCAACGCGGAAGAATATCGCGATAAATTAGAAAAAACGGGCGCTGAGTTTATACCCTATGAAAATTATCCCGCTTCGCCGACGCCGCAGCAGAAAAAAACGAAATGCTTCCGCGCCGCTTTCGATACTGCGGTTGGCTTAGATACTAAATATGACCTGCTGATATACGAAATGTTCTTTTATCCGGGGAAACAAATCGCCGATATACTTGGAATCCCGTGCGTACGCCAATTCTCACAGCAAGCGTGGAATCAGGCAACTATGGCGGACGCCACGCGTTTTTTCAGGCTATCCAGCCTTCTTATCGACGCTCAAGTAATGGGCAAACGGAACGCGGCGCGCATGGGGCTTATCAATAATACCCTCGGCGATGCCGTTGTATACGATAAACCGGAACTGAATATCGTCTATGTACCGCGGATATTCCAAAGCAAAAGCGAGACCTTCGGCGATCACTATATCTTTGCCGTCCCGATAATCGAAAGCGGCGCAGCTTCACATCAAATCCCGTATGAAGAAATGAAACCGCCAATCGTATATATCTCTCTCGGAAGCATTATCAGCAATAAGGGCTTCTACAAGGAGTGTATCCGGGCGTTTGGCGATACAGATATGTCGGTCATTTTGAACACAGGCCGAATCCAGCCGGCGACGCTAGGCAAACTGCCGGCCAATATTCACGCCTATCCATTCGTTCCGCAGCTAGAGGTGTTAAACCACGCGGACGTCTTTCTAACCCACTGCGGAATGAACAGCGTCAACGAAGCTATGAGCCGCGGCGTGCCCATGGTCTGTATGCCTTTCATCAATGACCAGATTGCGAACGCTAATAGAATCGTAGAACTCGGAATAGGAAAACGCGTGCGGTCTTTCCCGTCAAAGGGGAAAAAACTGTATGAAGCGGTTAAGGCCGTATACGGCGACGCTGAAATACGAAACCGCAGCAAGGAAATAAAGGAATCGCTTCTATACGAGCCGTCTTTTGAAGAGGCGCTCAACCGCATAGAGCGCTTATTGGATTTGTGATGAATAATATCTTTCCGGAAGTCAGGCAAACGTTAATTGATATAAAGCAATTATACGGCTATAGCGATGATGACGGCGTCTTGCAAGGCTTTGTAGGCGCAGCGGACGATAAAATCGAAAAATTGACTCGAAAGACAAAAAGTGAACATATTGGGAGGACGGCGCAATGGAAGTTAAATACATCTATAGTATATCCGTCGAGGATTATAACCATTTGAGGAAATCCGCTGGATGGGCCGAGCTTGAAGGCAAACAGGCGTTAACGGGTATAAACAATTCAGCGTTTTTGGTTGCTGCCATCGCAAATAATGAAACAGTCGGTGTAACAAGAGTGGTCAGTGATGGCGGATAAATTTCTATCATCGTCGATGTAATCGTTCTTCCCGATTTTCAAGGAAAGGGCATCGGCAAAACGATGATGCAAAAAGCTATGGACTACATAAAGAGCAATATAAGCGAGGGACAATGTGTATTTGCAAACTTAATGGCGGCAAAAGGCAAGGAGCCCTTCTACTCGCAATTCGGATTTGAAGTCCGGCCAAATGAGAAGGTTGGCGCTGGTATGACACAATATATCTATTATGATAAAACATAAAAACAATATTTACGACAATTTTCCTTGCTGGAACGCTTCTGGTTTTATGGCGAACTATTGGGTAAGGTGGAACGATACAAAAAGAAATAGTATAATATACCTATGAAAAAGACAAACGCCCTACGGCTGCTCGACGCCGCTAAAATCGGCTATACCGCGCGCGAATACGACGTTTCCGACGGCGAAATTTCCGGCATCGCCGTCGCGGCGAAAATCGGCCAAGAAGTCATTCCTGATTTCTTGCATCTTAATCTTTAATCCAGCTAACCAGGTATTTGAACTCGCCCCCATTACTCCGCTCCAGCACTTTGAATTGTCCCTCTATCCCCTTTTCAGCAACGGCAACTTCAAAATGGCAAAGCGCGATTCCCATGTCCATACGGTTCATATCCGTTTTGCCTGCCGAGTAAAAGTGAAACACGGAATCGCCGTCCTTCATAATTCTCCACGGCTGGGCGTTAATCGCGGAGGGCGCTTGCCGAACAGCTTCCAGCGCAACGGTAAACTCGTCTCCTGCGGCCAGCGGCGTATTGAAATCGCCGTCGAAAAACAGTTCGCCCCACGGCTTGCGGTTTCCGGCGTTGCTCTTGATAAAGCGGCCAAGCAGCGATTTCTTCCCGCCCTCGTGGCCGACCGGCGAAACGATTGGCAGCGCTTCGCCCTCATTAAGGTTCATCGCCTTGGAAAAAGCGCCGCGCGAAAACGTACCGCCGAGGCAAACGGTAGCTAGATCCAGCCCCGTCGCGAAGAGTATCAGCTTTTCAAACTGATAACCCACATCCTCCATATCATACGCGCCTTTTTTGCACGCCGCCGCGATGAACGCGCGCGCACCCTGAATGACGCCGTAGGTACCAAGCTTCTCAACTTCGCCGTTTTCAAGGTATTGCAGGCGGACATTATTACCGAAAATTCCTGACGTTCCGTTGACTTCATTGATAAACGCCCGCAGTTTTCCCAAATCCTCCGCGTTTAACGGTTCGCCGCTATAGCTGCGTACCGACCTCCTGCTCATTATGTTTTTTATAGTCATAACTTCCTCCACTTTCTTTGGGATATTGTACCATTCCCGATAGGGCAAAACAATGGCAAAACAATGTTAAAAATACGGCAAATATTATTGTGTTCGCAATTTCTTTTTGAACTTGGGCAAGCTATATAATATGGCGTCTTCTTTTAGCAAGCCGCCCAGCAAATATAAGGATGGAATGAGCGAACAATCATGATCAAACGTTTACGCATCGGAAACATGGGGCATTCGAATTTGCATTGGTTGGACAGCTATCATCATTTTTCTTTCTCCAACTACTATAACCCGGATAACATCCAGTTTGGCGCGCTACGGGTGCTTAACGACGATCTTGTCGGGCCGGGAACGGGCTTTAACGCCCATCATCATGAAAACATGGAGATCCTTTCATATGTTATAAACGGCGAACTGACGCATGGCGATAGCATGGGCAACCGTCAGACCTTGTCGCGCGGTCATGTGCAATACATGAGCGCCGGTACGGGCGTAATCCACAGCGAACATAATTATGGACATGAGGTATTGCGCTTTCTGCAAATCTGGATTTTTCCGGATAAGAAAGACTATGCGCCGCAATACGGGGATCATCGTTTCGGCTGGGATGAGCGTATCGGGAAATGGATGCCGATTGCTTCCGGCGACGGCGACAAACGCTTTCCAATACAAATTCACGCGGACGTGCATGTTTTTGCCTCGTTGATTCCAAGAGGCGAAAGCCTATCCTTTGAGATAAAATCCGGCCGACAGGCTTATCTGGTAGCCGTTGAGGGCGACGCCATGGTGAACGATACCGCGCTTGAAGAGCGGGACGCTATGGAAATTGTGGAGGAAAACGTTCAGATACATGCGGAAACCACCGCGCATATGCTCATACTTGAAATGGCGAAAGAATAGTCTAAGAATACTTTGTTTCCAAAGAAATATATGTTAAAATTGCTATAATCGATTCCTATCGGAGCCGAAGCCCAAAGAACGAATTATAATCAAGCATGCATGGATTATATTCAGAAAGGCAAGCAAGATGGGTACTACTTTTTCTACTATTCAAATACAAAATCAACGGCAGCCGGATTCAAATACATTCATAAAAACGTTTACCAAGCACATGGAGAAGAAGGGCTTAATAGCGGCAACGCATGAATCAGCGCAGCTTTCTTTTTATATCGCCTTTTCCGATACATCGAACTGGATAACGCTCAGCTCGCCGGAATATGATATCGGCTCTGATTCGTTTAAAGCCGAAGTACAAGGGCTGGCAAAAGCCCTGAAGACTTGTTGTATTGGAACCAGCGTATTTGACAGCGATATCGTTTCTCTCGAATTATTCAATTATATAAACAAACAAGAAGATACCGTTTTGCTAGGCCGGGTTGACGGTTTATACGATATGCCGGAAACGGAGCTCGAACAGGCTAAAGGAAATCCAGAATGTTGGAAGCCGCTTCTTGCAAAAGATAGAACATGGGAAGAGCTTGCGTCAATATGGAACACAGAATATTTATTCGAAGAAGAAGTCTTGGCTAAAATGGCGCCGCTTCTCAACATGGATGCGCAAAACATTGCGGCGGACTACCATTATTGGAATGAAATTGATCCGGATAATACGCGTCTGATAAGGCTATATTTTACAACCTCAGAGCCGGAATTTATTACAGATGGCGCGACTAAACTTGCATTCTACTTTGGAGCCAATTTGGTATCAAGCATTGAAAACATTATGACATTTTATAATATTGGAGGCGTCTCAAAAGGGCTGTCCGTTATGATATACGGAGACTGCTTCAAGAATAACGAAGTCGAAATAAACGCGTTGAGAATAGAACGGCCCAAAAATCCGCGGATAGGTCGTCACGGGCAAACTGACCGCGATTGCTTTACGGCAGCGCTAGAGAAAGCAAACCCTCTGCCTAATGGACAACATGGCGTAGCGGCGCATTTCTTCGACTATGAGTTCTGCGAAGGAATTAATATGGGTCATCCATCGATGAAGGTCGAAAAATATATAAACGCCGTCCTTGCATTTAGTTCCACAATATTCATTACGGCGACAATACTGTCCGGCGAAAAGCATGAACTCTCCGTATATGTTATCCCGCATAGCAATTGGATGGAGGGTCAGGCATGCAGTACAGCCGATCTTTGTAAGGCTTAACCCGCTATATTGGCCGTATACGGCGCTTTAGCGCAAGGAAGGATTATTAAACAATGGCAAAACAATTTGTACCGTTGTTTGCGTCTGAAGAAATCGCGAATGTGGCGGCGCTGTACGCCGCGGCAGCTGACGACTATAGCGAAGTTCGCCTAGGAGAAACAGTTTTCTTCTGGCAGAAGCTCACGAAGGTGCGATACGCGCCGTTGCGCTCCATCGTCTGGGCGTATATACGGCAGGAGGATAGCCGCATGACGCTTTGCTGCGGCAAGGGCATATACAATAGCTATTTTCTTATGCTGATGGATGCGAATGGGAAGCGTGTGAAGATACCTATCGAAATGGAGCAAAACATACGCAGCGTACTCCGAGCGCTTGAAGAGCGCTGTCCCGCAATCACAATCGGCTATTCAGAGCAGAACGCCGCACGCTTTATGACGCCTGCTAACATACGTTAGCGTCCAGTTTGCGGTATAAAGAGTAAAAAATGGGAAAATTGAATTTTACCACAACAGAGCAAAATGAGGATCAGCCGGTTTGGGTATTGCGCAAACGGTCAAGCGACAAAACGCAATCAAGGGATATCCCCGCCCTCGCCAAAAAGTATTATGAAACTATCGGCAAGCGCAGCGGCGAAATCATCCCGTTCTTCGTTATATCGCAAGGCTACGATAAAACGGCGGGTGATTTCATGCTCTCTATCGGCGGCTTGGGTGCTCATGAAAAGCTTGAAAAGCTCACGATCCCAAGAGGGTTATACGGAAAGGTCACGATAAAGCCAAAATTGTGCTTTATTTGGGGATTGTCTATCGGCGAAGCGAAGAGGGCTTTTTATACGGAGTGGCTGCCGTTATCTGGTTACGAATCCTTAAATATGGAATATGAGTATCACACAGAAGCCAGCAGCGGAAAGAGCTCGGAAATCGATATTCTCTTTGCTATTCAGGAAAAAAGAAAACCATACAAATGCTAGGAAGTCGAAAATTTGACATTTGGTATATCTACGTATATGATGGTCTAGGGTCAAACCCAAATAAAGAAAAAGAGGAACCTATTTGTTTAATCAAGACAAAACAATCGTCTGCAAGGATTGCGGACAAGAATTCGTATTTACGGC
>DBDD01000049.1 GCA_002293365.1 Christensenella sp. UBA941
GGACAAGAATTCGTATTTACGGCCAGCGAGCAGGATTTCTTCCAGCAAAAGGGATTCAACAACGAGCCCCAGCGGTGTAAATTCTGCCGTGACGCGCGTAAAAACAGGGATGGCGGCAACAGGGGGCCGCGCGAAATGTTCGACGCAGTATGCGCGGCATGCGGCGCCACTTGCCAAGTTCCATTTCAACCCAAAACCGACCGTCCAATCTATTGCAGCGATTGCTTCTCCCGTAATAGATAGAACCAGCCGGGTTAGCCCGGTACTGCCGCCCTCTCGCTTTGTATAGCGGGAGGGTTGTTTTAAATACTTTGCTTAAGCCGGGTCTAATTCCAAATTACGTCGCCGATCGGCAGCCACTCAAAAAATTGTCGATGGAAAAATTCTATAAATCTGCCTTTACCTGTCAATACCGTAAAGCCGAGTTCAACAAGCCTCGCCGCTACCGCTTCTGATTCGACTCTGTCGTCTATTGTGATTATTGCCGCGGATTGATGTACGCGGGACTCAAAGTCCGGCTTTGTGACTTTGTGACCATTAATGTCATTAATGTTATCAGCGTCGATATCCCAAATAGGATAGTCAAAGGGGATTTGATAATGTGTGAGAAAATGTAGCACCCCCCTCATGTTTTTTCCCGCGCCGTAGAATACAATGTTTTTCGCAAACTGATCGAGCGTCAGCCTAAGCGAGTACCTGTTAATCGCTTCGTCAACATACGCCATTTTCTCGCCATCGTAGTGTTTGCTCAATAAAGCTCTGATTTGCGCAAGATCCTCGGCACCGGGCGTAAAGACCCTGCTCCACGGCAGAGCCAGCGCCTGAAAGACATTCGCGATATGCTTTCGCGTATCGGGCCCGATTTGTACGGCGGCAATGTTGTTATATCTGCC
Organism: Christensenella sp. UBA941; assembly: GCA_002293365.1. Lineage (GTDB taxonomy): Bacteria > Bacillota > Clostridia > Christensenellales > UBA941 > UBA941. The sequence continues at coordinate 894 of DBDD01000049.1, forward strand.
TTCGGCCACGTTTTGCGGCACTCTCTTTTCACCCACGAGTGTGGCAAATAAAAGTCTTGGCGCAATAGCATCCTCCGTTTTATATGAAAGACTGTAATCATGCATTACAACTATTGCGCCGTCGTTAAGATATGGCAGTACGGTTAGGAAAGCAAGAATTTCTCCGGGAATTCTATGAGTAGTATCCAATACCACAAAATCAAACCGCATTTCCAAGCCAGGCAGCACATCGCAGACGTCCTTGTTAAGAACAAGCTTCCATCGATCCAAAGGCAGGCGGTCGGCATAAATATCTACGTCCGAGCCGTTCAATACATTGGCATCTTTATAATAGTTTGTAAAACGGTCGACGCTTATAAGCCTTGAAGCGGGAATATCGCTGATCGCGTTTAAAAGGTTGACCGTCCCTCCGCCGCTTGAGACGCCGATCTCTAAAATGTTCACGGGCCTATGATAACGTATTAGCCCGTTCACGAAAGCGCGCTCATTTCCGCTCATCTCGCTGCGTACCCGCGAAAAATCGATACTGTTTAGATGCTCTTTTTCAAACATTTCCGGCGCGACCGGCATAGCGTTTATCGAACCAAACCTCATTTGCTGAGTCCTCCCGAATCGTACTTGCCTTAGGCGCTCCTAGTGTAAACTCTTTTACTAGATTATACTAAAATATGTAATATGTAAATAGTTATTGTAATATATATATATGCAAATAGGCGTAAATGCGCATTGGGTGGTCTGCGAAATCGATTTGGAACAGGTATTCATAGATTAAGCGAATATGCTTTGTTAATTTATGATTGTTATGCATTCTGTAACCTGATAGTATAGGAACAGAAGGATGAAGGAGGGCTCTCTTATGTGGTTTGGGACGGAAGAATTAACAACTGCCGCGGATCGGGCAAAGGCGGCCGTCCGCAGTACGGGTAATTTCGATTGGACGTTTATTGCGCTGCTGGCATTTGTTGTGTACATCTACGCAAATGAATTCCAAAAAAAGAATTACAAGGGTATTGCGGCGGGGCTGGCGCTCTACATGGTGCACTGGTTCTATGAAATACTAAACGCCGTGATTGGCTCGGTAACGGGCTACGCTCTGTGGACCGTATCGCCCGAAAGCACCAGCTTTATATTGCTTATTGGCGTTAGTTGGGAGCTTTCTATGATGTTTTCTGTTGCGGGCCTTATTATGTCCAAGCTGTTGCCCGATGACCCCGAGCAAAAGCTGCTGGGCATAAACAACCGCTGGCTTTTCGCCATAGGCAACGCGGCGTTTTTCAGCGCCATCGAGATATTCTTAGCATCAACCCCGGCATTTATTTGGGTATACCCATGGTGGGGCGCCATACCCGTATTTATCACCACCTATATCCCGTTCTTCCTTGCGGCCTTCCTGCTCTACGACCGCACGCCTAAAACGCAAAAGCGTTTTATTGGTGGTTTGGCTGCGGTGAACACCCTATTATTGGTCGTGTTGATATCGCTGGGCGTGATATAAGGCATAGAACAAGGGCTGTACCGGTAAGCCTGACAGAAAAATCTGAAGAGAACTCGGTCGTATCTCTGCCCGGTTGACAGAGCCTTAACGCGCAAAGCGTCAAAATTTAAGCGGTCTACGATAGGGCGGCGCTCGGTTTGAGCGCCGTCTTGTTATATCAAATAAGCGAAGAGAATAAAAACGCGCTCCCTTCATGGTTCGAAAACCCACTGAAAAGAGCACGTTTGCTAGCCGTTATGAAATTAGTTAAGTTTCTTACGCGTCCACGCTCGCCATATGCGCCACGAGGTCGAGCACCTTGCAGGAATAGCCCCACTCGTTGTCGTACCAGGCGACGAGCTTTACGAAGTTGCCGTTCAGAGGAATGCCGGCGTCGGCGTCGAAGATCGACGTACGGGAATCGTGGATGAAGTCGCTCGAAACGACCTTGTCTTCCGTATAGCCGATAATACCCTTGAACTGTTCGCTCTCGGAGGCGGCCTTCATCGCGGCCTTGATCTCGTCGTAAGACGCGGCCTTTTCCAGACGGCAGGTCAAATCGACAACGGATACGTCGGCGGTCGGCACGCGGAACGCCATGCCCGTAAGCTTGCCGTTGAGCTCGGGAATAACCTTGCCGACGGCCTTCGCCGCGCCTGTCGAACTCGGAATGATGTTGAATGCCGCGCCGCGGCCGCCGCGCCAGTCCTTCTTGGACGGGCCGTCGACAGTCTTCTGCGTCGCCGTCGTGGCGTGAACCGTGGTCATAAGGCCTTCGACGATGCCGAATTTGTCGTTTATGACCTTCGCGAGCGGAGCGAGGCAGTTCGTCGTACAAGAAGCGTTGGAAACGACGTTCATGTCGCTCGTATATTTATCCTGGTTGACGCCCATGACGAACATCGGCGCGTCCGCGCTCGGAGCGGAGATGACGACCTTCTTCGCGCCGCCCTTGAAATGCGCGCTGGCCTTGTCGATCGTGGTAAATACGCCCGTGGACTCGACGACGTATTCCGCGCCACAGCCCTTCCAATCGATGTTGCCGGCGTCCATCTCGGCGAAAATAGTTATCGCCTTGCCGTTGACGACGAGCTTGCCGTCTTTGATTTCGATCGAACCTTTGAATTGGCCGTGTACGGTATCATAGCGGAGCATATACTCCATGTACGCGAGATCGATAAACGGATCGTTTATTCCCACGACTTCCACGTTGGGGTTGTCCATCGAGGCGCGAAATACGAGACGTCCAATACGTCCAAAACCATTAATGCCAACTTTTGCCACTGCCATATGCTTACCTCCCAAGTTTTTTTGCGATTTATTGCATGCGCTGTGCGCTATGCTGCTATTTCTTGATAATAATATCTCAAAGAGCGAAATTGCGCAATAGTGTTTTGCGTTTTTACAACACAAAGCGTTCCAGCGCCTCGGCAAAACCGTCCTCACCGTTTGTTCCCGTTATATAGCGCGCGGCGGCCTTTGCTTCTTCGCACGCGTTGCCCATCGCGACGGAAACCCCGGCAAAGCGCAGCATCGATACGTCGTTATCATGATCCCCCAGCGCCATTACTTCCTCGTAGGGAATGCGGTACATCGCCGCCAGCCGCTCAACGGCGTAGCCCTTGCTGATACCGGCCTTGCCGATTTCGAGATTCGTCGCCCAAGAGCTTGAAACCTCAAGCCACTGAGAAAAACGCTCCGTCAGTTCGGCGCGAAGCGAAGCTAGCGCGCTAGCATCCGAGCCTATAAACGATAGGCGCTCGCACCCGGCCGTTTTTACGCGCTCGATCATTTCCGCCCGGCTAGAAAGCTCCATGAAGCAGGATCGATCCTCGTAAAACCCCAAGAGCTTATCGAGATAGCGCTTGTCTTCGGATAGATACGCCATCCTGTCCTCAATAACGGCCATCGGGGAAACCTCGCGGCTCTCGGCGATTCTTAGCCCGTCCTCAAAAGCGTCCTGCGGAAGAGCGTGGCGCTCGATCAGCTTTTCGCCATGCTGTATCCACGCGCCGTTAACCGCGATTATCGGCCCGTCGAGTCCGAGCGCCTTATGGAAGGGCGCGCAGGTAGCGTGAATACGCCCTGTAGCGATGCATACGATAACACCCTTTTCGCGTGCGCGGCAAATAGCTTCAGCGCTGCGCGCGGAAATTCCGCCCTTCGTATCCAGCAGCGTACCGTCTAAATCCGTAGCGATAAGGCGAATCACGCCTAAAACCTCCGCATAAAATCGGACATGCGATCAACCGCTTCCTCAAGGTTTTCCATGCTTGTGGCGTAACAGCAACGAATGAAGCCCTCGCCGCTCTTGCCGAAGGCCGTGCCAGGCACCGCCGCGACCTGCTTTTCGATCAGCAGCTTTTCGCAAAATTCTTCAGAGGTCAGGCCCGTATGCTTGATCGACGGAAACAGATAGAACGCCCCGCGAGAATCGAAGCAGCTAAGGCCCATCTCTCTGAACGCGTCGAGTAAAAACACTCTACGCCGCGCGTATTGGGCCATCATCGAGTTCACGTCCGCAAAATCCGTCTTCAACGCGTCCTTTATGGCCTCTATGCCGGCGATTTGCGAAAGCGTCGGCGCGCAGAGCATTGTGAATTGATGGATCTTGACCATCGCGTCGATAATCTCCTGAGGGCCGACGGCAAAGCCCAAGCGCCAGCCCGTCATGGCAAACGCCTTGGAAAAGCCCGAAAGAATAACGGTACGCTCGCGCATGCCGGGGAATTCGGCTATGGAGCAATGCTTGGAGCCGTATGTGAGTTCGGCGTAGATTTCGTCCGAAAGCACGAAAATATCGCGCTTATTTAGCGCCGGAACAAGCTCGGCAAGATCCTCGCGCGTCATAATCGCGCCGGTCGGGTTATTGGGGAACGGCAGGATAATCGCCTTGGTTCTGTCCGTAATCGCATCTTCGACCATAGCGCGCGTAAGCTTGAAATCGTTGTCGGCGGTCGTCTTGATTGTGACAGGTACGCCACCCTGAAGCAATACGCTCGGCATGTAGGAAACGTACGTCGGCTCCGGCATGATAATCTCGTCGCCTGGCTCTGTAATCGCGCGGATCGCCAAGTCGATACCTTCGCTCACGCCGACGGTTACGAACGCTTGCTCCGTCTTATAGCCATTTAGACCGAAGCGCGCTTCGAGGTATTCCAATATGAGCTCGCGCAGCTCCGGAATGCCGTGGTTTGAGGTATAATGCGTCTCCTCGGCTTGAATCGCGGCTAACGCTGCGTCGCAAACCGGCTTTGGCGTTACAAAATCCGGTTCGCCTATGCCGAGCGTGATTACATTTTTCATCTCCGCCGCGATATCAAAAAATCTCCGTATCCCTGAAGGAGGTATGCGCTTCAAGCGCTCGGAGATCAGTTTATTGTAATTCATATAACAATCCTTTCTTTATGACTATCATCCTGTAGCTAAGATCAAATACGCTATAACTATAAACGCCGTCCACGCAACGGCAACCCACGAAAACAGCACGCTGCGCCGCTTTTTGCGCAAGGCGCTTTTAAAATCGCCTTCGGCTAAAGCCGCTCTTCCGCGAAGCGCAAACAGCATCGCCAAAATGCCAAACGGCAAAGAGCATATTATAGCGCATACGACGGGCAACGCAATAGAACTCGCCTTGCGTTCGTCGGCGGTAATTATTGCCGCTACGTCAGTTGTTTTTGCAAACGCCTCGCCGGCGTCAGCCGCAAGCTGCATGGGCGTGCCTCCGTCTCTGTGTCGGGGCGAAAGGGAACCCTTATGCGTCCCCCGCCTGCCGCGCCCCTCGACCCTTATTTGCGCCAAGCGAAAACTATTATAACTCCATTTTTCTAATTTGTACATACCGCCGCCGCGCCGGCTTACCGTTTGCGTAAATATACCGACGAAACCGCAACGGCGGCAAACGCAACGAAGGCGGATATCCAAAAGGCGGTAGATATACTTACTTTCTCTACTGCCGTTCCTAAAATCAGTGGAAACAGCGCGCCGCCGCTGCCCGAGGCAGCGGACATCAGCGTTACGGCGGTACCGGAACGGCTTGGCCGCCACTTAGCGGCAAAAGCGACTAGCGTAGACCAAAGCGGGCCCATCGCGAAGCCTATCATACCGACTGCAAGCAGTGAAATCGATAAAGTTTGGCTTATAGCAAGCAGGATCAATCCTATGGCGACGCCAGCGTAACACCACAGCAATATTTTTCTTGCGTTTATCGAACTAAAGCCGAATATGATCCGGCTGAGCATCATCGCCAGCCAGAAAAGGGATAACGCGTACGCGCCCGTATCAGGCGCGGCCAGTCCGAGCGTAAAAAGAGAATCAAGAAAACTCGCCGTTCCCGTTTCCAAGCCGCCGTATAGAAACATCGATAGCATGAGGAGTATAAACGGAGCAAATAAAAAGGGCATAAAGCCTTTGTCCTCTGCTGAGAGCGCCCCCCGCAAAGGCTTGGCAAAGGGCGTCGTCAGTAAAAACGGGGCCAGCGCGGCTGCGCCGCAATCCGCCATTACAAAAGCGGCGCGCCATGTAAAGCCGAACTCTGTTATCAGCCAATTGGTGATAATTGGGCTTAGCATGGCGCCGGCGCAAAACAGGCTCTGCGTGAGATTTATGTATTGTTCCGCCTTGGAAGGAAAAGCGTCCGTAACAGCAGCCGATAACATCGATTCAACAACGCTGAAACCGACGCCGACGACGAATACTCCCGCCATAAAAGTAAGCGGCGCGCCCGCTATCGAGGCTATTAGGCAACCGATAATAAAGACGAATACGCCGCCCGAGGCGATGCGTTTTTTACCCAGCTTATCTGAAACGACCCCGAATATGGGCTGAACGATTAGCATTGCCGCATATTGTACTGTGGCGAACGTTCCCATCATCATAGGGGACAAGCGAAACTCGGTGGATACGCGCAGCAGCGCCAGCTGAAGCCCGGCGCTCTCGACGCCGAGGCAGAATATCAGCCCCGCGCTTACCCATACCAGTCTCTTATCCAACTCTAAATCCAAGCCCCTTGTCGTCATATGTATCGAATGTCAGCGCTATGTGTACTTCCACTGCGGCGTTTACAATTCCTGCCGGAGTCTCCAAAACAATTTATGCCGGCCGACCAATATCCGCGTAAATAAACCGCCGGGTTTGCCGGCGGTTTCAACTAATATCAATGCGCAAAACCATTTTTTCCATCGCTCATTACGCGATCTTCGCTTTCACCCCCACATTCTTCAACCTAACCACTATTACAGACTTGTCGTCTTCGCCGCCCGCGAGCTCCGCCGCCAAAAGCAGCGCGTCCGCGGCGGCCTGTGCCGATTCCATGCGCAGGCAATCCGTGAAAACCGCCGCGTCCTCCGGCAGGACGTCCCAAACGCCGTCCGACATGAGCACGATTTGATCTTCTTCCGACAGCATGCGCATAAATACCTCCGGCTTGGCCGCCTCTACAATGCCTATGGGGAGCGATTCGGACGCTATGCGTATACTCCTCCCTTCCTTAACGAGAACCGACGGAACGGCCCCGAATTTGATAAACTCAACCTTCCCGCTTACACGGTGTATCAAAACCGCGTCGACGGTGGCGTAGGTTTCTCCGCCTCTAAGGATAAGCAGCTTGTTTATCGTCTCCAAAACGCTCTCGCGGTCGAATCCGGCGGCGTACAGTCCGGTAAAAAGCGATACGGTCGCGCGGGATTCGCGCGCGGCGGATTCGCCCGAGCCCATGCCGTCCGAAAGCACGATTACGCAGCGGCCGTCGGCGAGCTGCTGAATACCGAAGCTGTCGCCTGAAACCGTGCCGCCAGGCTTCGTCTTTGCGGCTTTACCGATCTCGACCTCGAAATCGAGCGCGTCGGTAAACGTCGCTTCCAGCGCGTTTTTACCTGCACGATTTATCGAAACCAGCCGCATTCTATGCACCGCGGCGTGGGAAACTGCGTTTTGCAGGCGCGTCCGCGTGGATTTGTCGTCCTTGCCTAAAAAGACTATATGTACCTCCGTATTCAAGCCCACGATCTGCGCGCTAACCTCCTTGGCGCGTACTCCCAGCTCGTTTAGCCTCAATAGAATCGAATGCTCCATAGGTTCGTCGAAGTGGATGTCAAAGTCGAGATTTGCCGCCAAGCCGCCCACTACGTTCGCCACGGAATCCATCTGCCTGCCCAGGAAGCTCTGGCTGTTAGCGGCGCTCGTCTGTGCGCCGATGCGCGAAAGGTACTCGTCGAAGGAAAGGTCGAGTACGCGCATGAGCGCGTCAAGCCGCTCACAAATTGCCATCTCCGGCGGCCTTTTGACCGCTCCCTTCAAGCGGTACTCGTCGAGTGCGGTTAGCAGTACTTCCGCCGTTTCCATCTCGCCGTACCAGCAATGCTGCATGTATGCGCAGCCATCGCATACCCCTCCCACGCATCTGGCGACGATTTCGTCCACCTCTAGCCGCTCCGGGCGAATTGCGCCCGACGCTGGAAAGAGCTTGGCCATGTCATGGAATACCGCCGCGATGCCCGAAAGGCGCGTTTCAATATGCGTGCGAATCCGCCTAAGCGCGCTGCGCTCCCTGAATTCCCTACGGCGGCGGGCGTCGAGCATCCTACCGACAGGCGCTATCAGCTTGCCCGGCAATACGAGAAACAACGCCGCGCCCATAAGAGCGTCACGCATGGGCAGCGCATTCGAAGCAGTGTAGAAGACGACTATAGCCTCCGCGAGCACGAAGCCAAGCGCGACGCCCAAGCGCGTCAGCCGCCGAAGCGCCCCCGCAGCG
>DBDD01000303.1:0-236 GCA_002293365.1 Christensenella sp. UBA941
CCGTCCAGCTCGCCGTCCATCACCGCGCCCACATTGCCGGTATCCTCGTTGGTGCGGTGGTCCTTCACCATGGAGTAAGGGTGGAACACGTAGGAGCGTATCTGGCTGCCCCACTCTATCTTCTTCATCTCGCCCTTTATCGACGCCATTTTCTCCAGGTTTTCGCGCTCACGGATCTCCAGGAGCTTGCCTCTGAGCATGCGCATAGCCGTTTCGCGGTTTTGAATCTGGCTGCG
>DBDD01000303.1:296-17120 GCA_002293365.1 Christensenella sp. UBA941
TATGTATCCACGCGCAGGTCGTCCGGGTTTATCTCGATATCGGCGTCCTCTTCCGTTATGGGCGTTACGTCCAGCGACGCGAAGGAGGTATGCCGCCTGCTGGAGGAATCAAACGGCGATATGCGGACGAGGCGGTGTACCCCGCGCTCGGCTTTCAGGTAGCCATAGGCGTTATCGCCCGTTACTTCAACTGTGACGGACTTTATCCCCGCCTCTTCCCCGTCCAGGTAGTCCAAAACGCGCACGCCGTAGCCGTGCCGCTCGCAGTAGCGCGTGTACATGCGATAGAGCATCTCGACCCAGTCCTGCGCCTCCGTGCCGCCCGCGCCGGCATGCAGGGAGAGTACGGCGTCGCAGGAATCGTGCGCGCCCTTGAGCAAAAGCGAAAGCCGAAGCCCTTCGACCCTCGGTTCGATCGAGCGCAGCTCCTCGTCGATTTCGGACAGGAGCGAATCGTCCCCTTCCTCGGCGGCGAGCTCAATCAACGCCTCAAAATCGTCCACCGCGCCCGAAAGCGACGCGAAGGAGTCGATCCTCGTGCGCAGCGATTTGATCTGCTTGTTGAGCTTGTTCGACTTCTCAAGATCGGACCATACGTTTGGATCGGCAATCTCTTCTTCGAGCGCCTCAAGCTCCGTCTGCAGCTTCGGCAAGTCCATCGACTTCCCCGCCTCCGCAACGGCCCCGCGCAGTTCGTTTACCCTAAGCTTATAATCGTCCAGATTCAAGAAAACACCTCGTCAATTAAACTACCACTTATCTTATACCAAACCTCCCCTTTTGCCAACTCACAAAATCGCGCCTTACACCATTTGCATTTTTTACGCGTCGTGTCAACCGGAAGGAATTTTCAGCATAAACGTAGAATGAATAAAACATACAATCTTTTCCGTGATTAGACCCGAAGATTTGTGGAATAAGCAAAGTGTGGCCAACCGGCCGCCGAAAGGAGCGAAGGGCATGCGTTTATTGATTACCGGCAAAAATATCGAGGTATCGGACTACTTACGCGACATGATCACAAAAAAGAGTAAAAAGCTCGAACGGTATCTCAAGCCTGAAACTGAAATTAATGTTACGTTGTCCGTAGAAAGAAACCGCCATATTACCGAGGTAACAATCCTCTTCGACGGCGTCGTCTTGCGTGCCGAGGAAGTCACAGGCGACATGTACGCGTCGTTCGACAACGCTTTAGAAAAGCTCGAAAAGCAAATCCACCGCCACCGCACCAAGCTCGAAAAGAAGCTGCGTTACGAGGCTTTTGACGGCCAGGATAGCTTGGCTTCCGACGATTTCGAGCGCAAGATCGTACGCACAAAGAGCTTTAATATCAAGCCCATGGACGTGGAGGAGGCTGCCATGCAGCTCGAGCTGTTGGGGCATTCGTTCTTCGTGTTCACCAACGCCCGCACGCATCAGGTCAACGTTTTATATGTGCGCAAGGATGGGCATTTGGGGCTTATTGAGCCGCAGTATTGAGAATAAAGATACAATAAAATGTTCCCCGGCGCAGCCGGGGAACATTTTACTATTCTATGCCGCTTCCTTCTTCGGCTTCCCCTTCAGCAAAAGCACTATCCCCGCTACGAGGAACGCAAGCGGCAGCAGTACGTTCAGCGCCGGACGCACATAGTATATGATCCATTCGTACGGAACAAACGTGTTCACCAGGTAGCTAATAAGCCCAAGCGAGCCTATTATCAGGAAAATGATGCCTGCGACTTTGCGCCCGCGTCCGCCTGCGGCAAATTTGATCGACGGCATCTCCAATAGCAGATCCTGTTCACGGTTGCCCATGTATATCCCGCTGCGTATCAGCCTGCATGTCCGCATACTGTCGAAGAAGCTGAAGAAATATAAAACGACGATAGCCGTTATTGCCGCTCCTGCTAATAAGCGGCCCAAGCCAAAAGCGCCCAACTCCGAAAAGACCGCCGTCAGCGTGATCGCGCCCGCGAAGAGCGCCATTAAAAGTACACCCCTTTGCATGAGGCCCTGATACATATGCCCCACGCCCGGTACAAATGAAAGTAAAAAGTTCAGCCCCCGGTTTGGCATATAGGCCGGGCTTTCGTATAGCGTTTGCTGGCCGTAAGCCTGCTGGCGCGCTCCGCTATCGGGCGTATGCTGCGCATCTTCCCGCGGAGCTTGCTGATAAGCCTGATTTCCGGCCTGTTGTTGTTCGTTCATGGTAAAACTCCTTTCAAGGCTTCCAAAGCCTGTGGAATGAGGCTGGTAAGCGGCGAATGCAAAACGATGAACATCGTCAGCGCGCTCGCGATACATACAATACCCGATACACGAAATACGTTCTTTTGTACTGCGGCAGCAAGCTCCTCGGAAAGCCGCGCGTGCAGCCTGCTCTCGAAGCCGCTCGGCGCGTTAATCGCTGGCAAGGCTTCAAACAAGCGCTCGAATGGATCGGTTTCTCGCATCGCCTGTCACCTCCTCAAAATAGCCTGTTCCCGCCAATATGCGCTTCATACTCTCTCTTGCGCGCCGCAATCTCGTTTCCACGCCTCTTGGCGATATTCCGAGTATCTCGGCAACCTTCGCCGTTGAATGCCGCTGGAAGTAAAACAATTCCAGCACCTCGCGCTCCTTGTTCTTTAGCCGTGAGAGCGCGCTCATTACCGTTTCGGAACGCTCGCGTTCCAATAATCCATCGCTTGGCTCGCCCTCTGACGCCGTTTCCGGAGGCGCCCCCGGAAGCAGCGGAGTCCTGCGTTTGCGGACGTACGACGCCGCGCAGTTCAGCGCAACGCGGTACAGCCAAGTGGATAGCGCAGCTTCTCCGCGAAATAGCGGCAGCTTGCGGTAGAATTGCAGAAAGATCTCCTGCGCGAGGTCTTCCGCCTCGGAGGCGTCGAGCGTCTTGCGGTAGGCCAGCGCGTAGATTCTATGTTTGTAGGCCTCGACAAGCTCATCGAACCAGTCGAAATTACCCTCGCTAAGCGCCTCGAGCCAATCGGATTCCCGCAATTCTTCACCTCCGCCCGCCGTATACGATAGTTTAGACGCGGTTGATAAGATAAACCCGTCAAAAGTATTTTAGCATGTTTTGCTTGGAAAACAGAATAACAAATACTGCCCGTATTAGGCGGTATGGCGTAGCTTCACCCAAACAAATTCGCCGCATGCCAAAGCACGAACTTATTCCTCTCCCATATCTGCAAAAAATCGCCGATTTGTATTGGCGCGATAGACGTAACGGGGCCAAGCTCGACGGTTATCCCCGGCGTATGGAACGTCTGAATCGCCCAATCCTTCAGCCCCGCGCTGTCCGTAAGCGAGCGCTCCTTCGATATGAGTGAATAGCCGGTCAAGTCGGCAAAGTCCATCACGATTAAGAAATCTCGATCCTGCCGCGCGCCCTCCTGTCCAAACCACCAATACAGCTCTCCGCCGACGGCGTGATACGAGATCGTCATATTGAAGCCTACCGACGCTATTAATTCGGCGCAAAGGCGCGACTCGACCTCCGAGAGCGGATGCGTCCCCTTGTAACCGTACGGTGCGGGTGAATCGGCTACCGTCTCCTTTTCCGCCCATTTAGCGTCAAAATTCGAAACGAGGTCGACGCCCCGGATATTCGCTTTCCAGCGCGAAAAATCATCGGAACCCATATTTATTGTACGCAGATATTCGCGCAGCGCTTTATCCTTAACGCTGGAAAGGCCTCGCTGACAGAGCTCTACGCCGTCCGGATTGCCCATCGGCACGATATAGAGGCATACGTTCGAAAGTGTATCCCGCAGGCGCTTGCCCTCGAATACTCCTGTCTCATAGTTGTTCAGCAGAAGCTCGATCTGGTTCATCACGATTTGCGTACACATATGCTCTCGCGCGTGCATGGAAACGTCGACCCAAACGCGCCTGGGCGCTTCGGGGTTGCCAAGCAAAAGCAGCGGAATGTCGCGTCCTGCTGTGGACGTTCCGAGCGAAGAGACGGCCAGATACTCCGGAAAGCGCTTCTTCAACTTTTTGATGGCGTCGTTCATCATGGCATACGTAAAGTTCTGAACGCCCGTATTTACTATCTTGCCATTCGGGTGGTCGGCAAAATCGGCGCTTACGCGCGTTGCGTCTATCTCGCCCGTACTCGTCGCGAAAAATATGCGTATCTCATCGAGCTTAACGAAGCCCCTGTCTTTACCGTACGCCACGTTTGCAAACTTGCTCGAAGCGTCCAAAACGTTCAAGCTCGCGCCAAAAGGTATGTTGCGTAGCGCCGTCGAGCGCACGCCCGGCCCCGAATACAATATGAGCTTTTTCAGCGCTGTCGCCGCGTATTTATGCCCCGCGGGAGGCGAAAGCGAGTAGCCTGTCAGCTCCGACGCCTTTACGAAGCCGACAGCCTCTTCATGCTTGGCGCGAAACCAGCCGCGTTCATAGTGAACGAGCTCGAGCTGCACGCCTTCGGGAGCTGAATAGCCCATGCCTCTCCCGTTTGGCTTGATCCGAAAGCTTATGGGGCGCAAAGCAGTTCCATAGAGCTTCTTTAGCGGCGATATTTCTCCGTCGATTATCATGTCGTCCGCGCCGATATAGCCTTGAATCGCGCCATAGCGCACCAAATGCCAAGAGGTTCCTTTGCGCGCGACGACAAGCCGCGCCCCTTTTTGGACTTCGATCACAGCCGGATCAAGCGCGCTCGGACCCATGCGAATGGCCGCGCGTTCGGCTGCGACAGTTCCTCCAAGAACCGGGCTTGCGCTTGACGCCGAAGCTAGAACGATAGCCAGCGATAACCAGCACATTAGCGCGGCGGTCATTCTCTTAATGCTCAAATAGGCTCCTCCAAACAAATAGTACACACCCTCTATATCTTATCGCATTATTCATTGCATATCTAAAATATACAGTATTAATCGCGTCCGAATTCACCCAACTTGGTTTTTCATAATATTTTACTTTTCTAGGGCGTGATTCCCGTATGGAAAAATGGTATACTGAATTAGATAATGTTTGGAGAGTAGTGTCGTCGTGAAATCAAAAAACCGTTTCGCCGAGCGCCCGGAGCGCATCCTAATCTGTGTTACGCGCCAAAAAACATGTGAACACTTAATTACGTACGGCGCGGAAATGGCAAAAACTCTTAACGCAGAGCTATTTGTAGTACATTTCGTGCGCGTTGGAGATACTTTTCTAGGCAACCCGCTCGAAGGCGAGGCGCTTGAATATCTCTATTCCGTATCGTCGGGCGTCGGCGCGGAGATGACCGTGCTGCGCTGCGAAGACGTTTCCGGCGCGATAGCGGACTATGCCGGCGAAATCGGCGCGACCGGCCTCATAATGGGCAAATCGCCGGATAAACGCAAGCGTTTCGAGGCAGAGCTGAAAAACAAGCTGCCGGATGTGCGTTTTGAAATCATTTAAGGAGCTCTTATGCAAGAATTAATTACGCGTAGCGAACAGGATCCGCGCTTTTGCTGGCGGCTGGAGGATCTTTTTATTACGGACGAGGCTTGGGAACAAGCTTTTTCCGCCGCCAAAAACGGTCTGGGAGCGCTTATCGCCGCCGAAGGCGCGCTTAATAGCGCCTTGGCGCTTAAAGCCGCGCTGGATATCTCTCATCAGGCGGCAAACATTATCGAAAAGCTTTATGTTTACGCACATATGCGGCGCGATGAGGATAACGCAAACTCAAAATATCAGGGCATGACGGATCGGGCGCTGTCGCTTTCCGTTGCCTTTTCCGAAGCAGGAGCGTTCCTCGTGCCTGAAATACTCGCGCTCGAGCCCGCGGCGCTAGAAACGTTCCGCAAAGATGAGCGCGGCTTAGACGTCTACGCGCATATGCTAAGCGATATTGTACGCCAAAGGGATCATATTTTAGACTCCGGGCGGGAGCGGCTGCTCGCGGCGGCTGGCGAGGTTTTTTCCGCTCCGAAAAACATATACTCCATGCTCGACCATGCCGACATGCGTTTTCCGTCGGTCACGAACGAAAAAGGCGAAACGGTCGAAATTACGCATGGGCGCTACACGCTCTTGATGGAAAGCCGGGACGAGCGCGTGCGCAAGGAGACGTTCGAAAAGTTTTACGGCGCGTATCACGCTAACGAAAATACCTTCGCTGCTACGCTCGCAAGCTCTATTAAGTGCGACGTCTTCTCGGCGAAGGTGCGCGGCTACAAAAGCTCGCTCGAAGAGGCGCTTTTCGGAGACAATATATCCATAGACGTTTATTTCAGCCTGATAGAAGCTACGCGCGCATCGCTTCCCGCACTGCACCGATATTTAGATGTTAAACGCGCTCTCCTGAATAAGCCCGAGCTGCATATGTACGACCTCTACGCACCGCTCTCCGAAACGCCGTACCCGTGTACCTACGGCGAAGCGAAGGCAATGGTGCTCGAAGCGCTCGCGCCCTTGGGCAAAGATTATGCGGAACGCCTAAACGAAGCGTATACAAACGGCTGGATTGACGTCTACGAGAACCGCGGCAAGACGAGCGGCGCGTATTGCTGGGGCGCCTACGGCGCGCACCCATTCGTTTTGATGAACTATCAAGACAATATCGACAACGCCTTTACGCTCGCGCACGAGCTAGGCCACGCGATGCACTCCTACTATTCCGACAAAACGCAGGCGCTTCCCAACGCGCAATACCGTATCTTCGTGGCCGAGGTCGCCTCAACGGTCAATGAAGTGCTGCTGATGCGCCATTTAATCGCGACCGAGCGCGACCGCGGGAAAAAGCTGCGCCTTATGAACCACTCGCTCGAACAATTCCGTACGACGGTCTTCCGGCAGGTTATGTTCGCGGAATTCGAGCGGGCTACGCACGATATGGCCGAAAACGGCGAGGCGCTTACGGCCGAAACGCTTAAAAAAACCTACGCCGATTTAAACGCGGCGTACCATAAAGGCGTTGTTCTCGACGCGGGCATTGAACTTGAATGGGCGCGAATCTCGCACTTCTACAACGCGTTCTATGTTTACCAATATGCCACGGGTTACTCGGCAGCGGTCGCCATAGCGCGAGATATCCTTGAATCCGGAGACGCGTCACGCTATATCGAGTTTTTATCAAGCGGCGGCAGCGACTACCCGCTTGAGCTTTTAAAAATCGCCGGGATCGACTTGACGACGCCTGCGCCCGTCAAGAGCGCGCTCGCGGTATTCGAAGAGCTGCTGTCTGAATTCGAAAAGGAGGTAAATGCTTGTGACTGATAGCTCCTTGCCGATGGATCCGTTTGAAGCCGAAATGAACGTCTACGAAAAGCTGCGCAAGCAGGAGGAATACGCATCCGTAAACGACGGCGCGCTGCTCGCGCTCGTCAGGGCATGCTTAAAAGCGGACGCGAGCTATATAGACGCCGCGAATGTGATTGAGGGCGGCGTTTATGACGACGAAGCCGCCTATAGCATGATCCTCAAGACGCTGCAAAAGGAGCATCCCGAACGCAAAGCGCTGCTGCCCGGACTTGTAGACGACTATATGGAGCACTATGAGGCGTTTTTAGAGGCGCAAGGGGTTATAGACTGGGAGTAGGCCGGGCATAGAGAGCAAAATGAAGCTATGTAGGTCGGCCTACATAGCTTCAGAAAGCAGTTTTCCATCAAAGTACTAGGATTCTTTTTTTGCCTTTCGCCATAAAAGAATGGCTACGCAAATGGTTACCGCGAAGCTTATATGCGCAAGAGGACTAACGTAAAAAATGTGATCAACAGGTCCATCATTTGCTACGGCATTCACATACATTGCTATTTGCCAACATAATGCGTAGTGCATCATACCTGCAACAATAATGATGCATCCACTAATAAAGCAAGCTATTCTCTTCACATTTAATATATTACCTGATAGTTTCATCACATATATCCTCCGTTCAAAAACGGCTTCACGCAATCAAACACATCGTCTCCTAATGTAGTTTGCTCACACTACCATATATATATTTATTTATGCAAGCATTTCTGCATAATAAGACCTTATATTACATAATATGAAGGAATACTACTATCCGATCTGTTGTTTATAAACCAAAAAGACCGCAGCAAAAATACCGCGGCCTTCACCGAAAAGGAAGTTTGGACTATTCCCCAATAATCTTCACCAAAACCCGTTTATCGCGCATGCCGTCGAACTCGCCGTAGAATATCTGTTCCCATGTCCCAAAATCGAGCTTGCCGTTCGTGATTGCGACGACGGCCTCCCGCCCCATGATAGTGCGCTTCAAGTGGGCGTCGGCGTTGTCCTCGAAGCCGTTATGGTCGTATTGGCTGTGGGGGTTTTCCGGCGCGAGTTTTTCGAGCCAGCGCTCGAAGTCGCGGTGCAGGCCGCTTTCATCGTCGTTTACGAACACGCTCGCCGTTATGTTCATCGCGTTTACAAGACACAGGCCCTCGCGCACGCCGCTTGCCTTTAGCGCCTCCTCGACATCCCGCGTTATGTTAATATACGCTCGGCGGGTTTCCGTATTGTACGTCAGGATCTCTCTGTACGATTTCATTGATTTCCTCCAATTCTCTCAAGAGCCTCTCGTTATCCTTCCTCATTTTTACGCCCACACGGAAGAAGGAACCATCCAATGATTCAAAGTTGGCCGCAACGCGGATCAAAACGCCCCTTCGGGCCAAAGCGCCAGCCAAGGCCTCCGCCGAGCCGCGCTCCAAGCGGCATAGGATGAAGTTCGCGTC
The DNA here is from genome assembly GCA_002293365.1 of Christensenella sp. UBA941. Taxonomy (GTDB): domain Bacteria; phylum Bacillota; class Clostridia; order Christensenellales; family UBA941; genus UBA941. The sequence continues at coordinate 8,946 of DBDD01000303.1, forward strand.
GGGTTTTAGCGCGCAAACGCCCGGCAGCGCGTTCAACCTTTCCCATAGCCAAAGCGGCTCCGTTTCAAGCCATTCGCGCGTTTGGGCCTCGTATTGCGCAAGCGCGGGCAACGCGCCGGCAACGCTTTGCGCGAGCGCGTTGACGGACCACGGAACTTGACAAGAGCGCATGGCGGCGGCTATCTCCGTCGAGGCAATCGCGTAACCCAAGCGCAGCCCCGGAAGCGCGAGGGACTTCGTAAACGCGCGCAAAATCGTAAGCTTCGGATACTTTTCGCGCAAGCGCAGCATAGGCTTCGCCGCGCCGGGACGCGATAATTCTATGAACGCTTCGTCTAAAAGCACCCATTCACAGCGCTCAAGATAGCTTTCCAACACACTAACAGGCAGCGCGCGCGAGGTCGGGTTGTTGGGATTCGCGAGAATCGCGCCGGTATAGCGCTTTTCGCATAATTGCGGCTCGAACGTATCGCGCGGAAGCCGGACGAACTCGACGGTATGCCCAAACAGACGCACGGCTCGCGCGTATTCGCTGAACGCGGGCGCTTGAACCGCGACAAGCCCCTTCGGCAAAACCGCGAGCGCGGCGTTCAAGAGCTCCGACGCGCCGTTACCGCAGAGAACGCATTCCTTTGCTACGCCGTCGCGCCGAGCGATTGCCCTCGTTAGCAGGGCGCACGCCGGGTCAGGATAGTTTTCCAGCGCGCCGCCGTCAATTGCCGCCCGTATCGCTTCGAGTACGGGCTTCGGCGCGCCAAAAGGGTTGATGTTCGCGGAAAAATCGAGAAACGGCCCTTCGCCATATATTTCGCGTGCAGCGCGGATATTACCGCCGTGAGCCTCCACGCGGCTACACCAAAAGCTCCGCCTGCTTTTTCTTTGGGAGAGATTGCAAGATCAAATCGTATGACATGTCGCACATGCGGCGCACAACGTCATCCGGCGTATCACCCTCCATATATACGGAATTCCAATGCTCTTTATTCATATAATATCCCGGCACGACATGCACGTAACGCTCGCGCAGCATCTTACCGAATTCCGGCAGGCATTTTAGCGTGATAATCGGCTTTGCGAATTTATCGCCGCCTTTCATCGCGATCATCTTGTCGAACAGCAAAAAGCGCTCGGCCTCCCATTCGGCCTTGTAGTCCTTCGTAACGCCCTTCTTGGACAGAAGGTATTCGTCGATCCATTCGTAGCGCATAATTCCCCCTACTCGTACAGCATCCCCAGCAATTCTTCCCCGCCCACATCCACGCCCGTACCCGCGCATTCGAGCTCGGTAAACCGCACGCCCTTTTGCGCCTTGCGGCTGTCGTATATGGCGAAAGGGATCTTTGGCCGCTCGTGCCCGCGCGATTTGAGCGCCGTAACGTGATCCGAAAGAAAAAGTATGCGGTAATCCTCGCCCTTCGCGTCCAGCCCTTCGACTAAGCGCGCGAGCATATCGCCGCCCATCTTGATCGCCTGCTCCTTGCCCTCGCGCATGCCGTTGTGGGAGCATTCGTCCGGCGCTTCGATATGCAATAGCGCGAACGGCAGATCGCTTCCCAGTACGGCGTCGACCTTGCCGCGCCAGTTTGTATCGAGCCAGCCTGTAGCGCCAGGTACGTTTACAATATCCAGCCCAACCAACCGCCCAATGCCGTTTACGACCGGAACCGCCGATACGCAAACGCCTTTGTAGCCATATTTTTCGACAAAAGAATCGAGCGTGGGCGCGGCCCCGCCGCCCCACGGCCAAAGGACATTGGCCATATTGAGGCCCTTGCGCTTTTTCTCTTGATTAAACGGATGCGCTTCGAGTATTGCGCGCGCTCGCGCGAACGCGGCGTCGAAAGGCTCGCCTGCGCTCGGATAGCGGGCGCCAAGGTTGTCGTGCGGCAGTATCCAGCCTTCCCAGGGCGTGTTGGTTTCAAGCAGATGCCGGTAACTGACGCCCACATGAAAGCGGCCCGCATCTCCGAGGATACGCGAAATCTCTTCGTCCTGACATATAGCGCGCATCAGCGCCCTACCCTCTTCCCCTTCGCAGCCGCCGTCATGGGAGATAAGGCCCTCATCGTCTGAATACGCGGCTATATTGCAGCGCAGATAGCATGGCGCGCCTGTTATGCCGTAATCCGCCGCTTCGAGAGCGCCGCGGCCCCAAACCATGCCTTCCTTCGCGCCGAACAGGCGGCAAATCGCCACATCCGTCCCGGGCGACGCGCTTTTGTACGTCGTATCTGCGACGCCGCAAATCGAGCGTCTCGCGAATACGTGCAACGGGTTCGTTTCAGGCGCTAAGTCGAGCGATGTTCTTCCGTCTTTGGGAAGATCCGCCGCGCCGTCGAGTATAAACATTATTCTCTTCATGTGTTTCCTCTACTCTATAACATAAGATGTCATGCCGCCGCCTTCGGTTTCTTCGAATACGACGGCCCAATCTGAGCCTAAATCGCTAGTCGGCACGGAGGCGTAGCGATAATCGCCACCCGTCAAGGACATAAGCGCCGCCGCTTCTTCGGCGTAGGTCATCATATCGGCCGGGATTCCGAACTCTATTCCCGAGGGGATTTCTTTTATCATCCGCCTCGCGCCGATAAAGAATTCGTAGTAATAGAACGCGTAAAAATCGGTAATCGCGACGCCCTCGCCGGAAACGGAACAGTGGATGAACAACCCTTCGCCAAGATACAGCGCAACGTGGCTGACAGTATTCGGCGCGTCGGGCGAGCCAAAGAACAATAGGTCTCCGCGCATAATCTGGCTAATATCGTTTACAGCCGGCCATTTTGTATTGCCGGCAAGCTGGCGCGATGTGCCCGATACGCTTGATACGCCCATATACTTGAAAATATAGCTTATATACGTCGAGCAATCGAAAGCGCCCGGGCCTTTCGCGCCGAGCTCGTACGGCGTGCCAATTAGCGGATACGCCACTGCGTCGAGCATATTGTCGATGAATTCTATTGTAATTTCAGGCTCCCGGCTTTTTTTTGCCGCCTGCACGCTGTTTGCGCATAGAAAGAGCATCATCAAGCTTAGAATCAGCGCGGCTATTCTTCGCATTTTCATGACGCAAGCCTCCGAATAAATTCTATTTATTATTATATCGTTACCCTGTTAAGATTGCAAAAGAATTATCCGATAACTAATTTAGAGTAATTCTAAATATATGTTCAAGGAGGAACAAAAAATGGATGTATCCAATGTAAACGCCTATGGGCAAACCGCGTACGAGCTAAAGGCCAACGGCTACGAGGCGAAGGCCGAGGCCGCCGAAAAGAAGGACGAAACCGCCGCAACCGCCGCCGCAGCGGATGAAGCCGCCGCAGACGAAGATAAAGCCGCGGTATACGAATCCTCAAGCTCCGGCAAGACTAAGACGTACAAGACCGACCACGAAACGATCAACCGCCTGAAACAGGATCTCGAATACCGTCAAGCGCAGCTAAAGAGCCTTGTTCTCGATATGCTCAAGAAACAAGGCAAAACGGCTCAAGACGCGATTGGCGGCGTGCCGTTCGAGATCGACGCTATGACGCAGGAAGAGGCGCAGGCCGCGATTGCCGAGGACGGCTTCTGGGGCGTAGAGCAAACCTCCCAGCGCTTGGTGGATTTCGCGAAGGCTCTTACCGGCGGAGATCCCGCGCTAGTTGAAAAGATGCGCGACGCAATCAAAAAAGGCTTCGGACAGGCTGAAGAAGCTTGGGGCGGCAAGATGCCTGGCATCACGCAGGACACCTACGATGCTACGATGAAAAAATTGGACGAATGGGCCGCGGAAGGCCAAGCGGCAAGCACTCAGACAAGCGAAGACGAATAAGACTTCCGTTGTATTTCAAGCTATGGCCTGCGTTCAATACGCGCAGGCCTTTAAAATATATCCTGAATTTCGGCGCTGGATTTTTATTGCTATTCGTGTTAGGATATAAATAGTTAAAATCATATCATAGAGTAGAGGGGTTCATTCTGTGAGTGGCAAAAGCATCATGATCGTCGACGATGATCCCAATATCTGCAGGCTCTTAGAAATATATATTTCCAGCGAAGGCTATGTCCCCATAGCTTTTCAAAGCGGCGCGCCCGCGCTGGAATACATGGCCACAAAGGAACCAAGCTTAGTGCTGTTAGATGTCATGATGCCGGAAACGGACGGCTTTGAAGTGCTAAGGCGTATACGCGAAAGCTCGAACGTCCCAGTCATCATGCTTACAGCGCGCGATTTGGTCGAAGACAAGCTTTTGGGCTTCGGCCTCGGCGCGGACGACTATATCGTAAAGCCATTCGAGCCCGTCGAGGTGCTTGCGCGAATAAAGGCGCGGCTGCGCGAAAGCTCTCCCTCGCGCGACGACGTACTGAGGATAAAAAACGTCTCGCTCAACATAAAGCGTTACGAGGTTAAAATAAACGACGAACTGCTCGTCCTTAAACCAAAAGAAATTAAGCTTTTACAGTTCATGCTGAACCATCCGAACATCGTCCTTACGCGAGACGAGCTTTTGGAACGCGTTTGGGATTATACCTTTGGCGGTGGTACCCGTACGGTCGATATGCATATCAAGCGGCTTCGCGAAAAGCTAATCAGCGCTGGCGCCGAAATTAGCATCAACACCGTTTGGGGCGTGGGCTATAAGCTGGAGACGAACCAATAGATGAAATCTAGGCTTGGAACGCGTTATTTCCTGATATTCGGAAGCTTGTCGGTATTATCCGCGCTGGCCGCGGGGCTTTTGCTTTTCTTTTTCAATATTCAGGCGCTCGAAAAAGAGCGGCTGAATACTTATGAGCACGCGGCGGAATCGCTTGCGGCGGTTTCCGACGCCGTTTTGCGCGGACGCGAAAACGAAAGCGTCATGCGCAGCGCGCTTTCTATAGTGGAAACGACGCTATACGCGCGTGTTTTCGTCCTCGCCGATCACGGCGCGCCTTTTACGAGTATTTCCGACGAGCCGATCCTTAGCGACGCGCCGCTCACGCTAGGCGGAGATACAATGTATATACGCCGGTTCGTCTATCAAGGCGTCCCGTACGCCATATATGCCGCGCCTTTGCCAAATACAGATGGTTCCGTCGTTATAGTAGACTCGGGCGGCGCAGCGCGGTTTATGAACGAATCGGGCTTTCTTATGGCGCTATGCGTGTTGGGCATAATCCTCTTCGTCCTTATCCTAACGGGCGTCGCGGTCACACGCCAGGCCGCTCCGATCATCGCTCTCAAGGCGGCGGTCGAACGGCTTAGAGCCGGCGAGGATCCGGACGATATCATGGCTTCCGAGCAAAACAACGAGCTTGGTTCTCTAAGCGGTATATTTAACGCCATGAAGTCCGCGCTCGCCTCCGAAGCGCGCGCCCGCGACGATTTTACCGCCAATATCTCGCACGACTTGCGCACGCCGCTTACAAGTATTCACGGCTTTACCCAAGGCATGATCGACGGCGTAATAAAGCCCGACGAATACCGCAAGACGCTCGAAATCATTTCGCGCGAGGCCAAACACATGATACGCCTCACGGGAGATATACTAGAGGTAGCCCGAATCGACTCCGGCCGCCTAAAGCTAAACAGAGAATACGTAGATATTCCGGAGCTTCTGCAAGAAATACTCGAAGGGCTGGCGGGATCCAACGATAAAATTCACCGGTCGCTGACGATCGAAGATCCCATAGGCGTCATGGCCGACCGCGCGCGGCTAATGCAGGTGTTTACTAATCTTATAGTAAACGCCTTCAAATACAATAAGCCGGACGGCGAGGTAACCATACACGTTTCGCGCAAGGCGAAAGCGGCGATTGTCACCATTACCGATACAGGCATAGGCATGACGGAGGAGGATCTTACCCGTATTTACGAAAAGTTTTATCGCGCCGACAAGTCGCGTTCTTCCAGCAAGGAGGGTACGGGTATCGGGCTATACGTCGTCAAACGCTTGCTGGAAATGCACGACGCTAATATCGTCTATACCTCCGCTCTCGGCGCAGGAACTAGCGTAAAGGTGGAATTGCCTCTATGAAAATATGTCCCAATTGCAGCATGCGCTCACCGGAATCCGCCGCCGACTGTCCGAACTGCGGCGCGCTTTTAGAGCCTGAAATTAGCGGCATAACTAAAACAGAGGAGTATCACCGCCGCCGCAAGCGCGACTGGATTTGGCTAGCGCTGGGCGTGCCCGGCCTTATGCTGTTCCTATACTTGATATACCTCGCGGCGAGGTTCTTTATTCAATGAGCCCTATCTTCGTCCTTATAAACGGATGCCTTTTTGCTTCGGCCGTACTTTTCTTTATAAAGCGCTTTCGATCTCGGCGAAAAAGAAAAAATCAGCCGACCGGTAATTATTCGCGCCGCGCCCTCGGCGAAACGCCTCTTCGTAAAAACGCGGGAATGCCGAATCTTGTCCTGCATTATCCCCCCGCGCATTTTGACGGCCACGGCTATCGAATCGACCGCGCCCTCGACCGCGAAAGCATCCTCCTCTCCATAACGCGCAATAGCGCGCTCGCAGTGAAAAAGCCGCGGGAGGAGGGGTAATTTGCCGGATCATTCCGTTTTGCAAAAGTGGAAAGCACGATACCTTCGCTTGGTCAAATGGCAATATTTCCCTTTCGTATTGTTAGCGTTGCTCCTTATCCCATTTTATCTTTTCGCTACGGGCAGATTTGGAGACGACGCGTATTTCCATATCGATAGTCCGCTTAAAGACGGCCTGTTCAGCTATATTTCGTATCAGTATAACTTCTGGTCCTCAAGAATTATCATTATGGCCGCTACCGCCGTTCTGAATGTACTACCCATAGCTGTTTGGCGCGTACTGGATTTAGCCATTTGGCTGCTTGCGGGCGTTTGCGTATCCAAGCTGTTTGTACGCAATCCGCGCGCAAACTATTTTATTGCCGGATGTATGGCGCTTTACCCGTACTGGCATCTCGGCACGGCGGGATGGATTGCCACCACAACCGGATATTCTTGGCCGCTGGCTTTGGGTTTGTTCGTCTTCTTAACTTTAAAGCGCCTTTTCGAAAACGGCCGGCTGCCTTGGTACCGGTATGCGCTATGCGCCCTTGCTTTTCTCTATGCCACGGACGCGGAACAGATGTGCGCAATTATCCTTGCTGTGCTGGTGTTTTTAGCAGCGCTTCGCCTTTTTCGCCGAAGCGCGCCGGCCGCCTATACCCGAGCGGTTATCGTTTTATTGGTTCTGACTTTAGCCCGGCTGGCCTTTACTATGACGGCGCCGGGAAACCACGCGCGCCTTGTCGAATCCCTACACCTAATCCGCGGTTTTGAAAACTATACGTTATGGGACAAGCTTTTCTTGGGCTTTGATTTTACGATGACGCACTATGCCGTATGTACGCTGGGCCTATTCCCCCTATTTTCATATCTAATGATGCTAATTGTATGGCGCGGCCATAAAGGGTTTTTACCGCGCTGTATCTCGGCCGTTCCCTTCGCCTCCGGCGTCGTGTTTACGGCGACCGCCGGTATGCGGGTTCTATCGTACTTGGGCGAGCTGCTGGCTTTGCGCCAGGAGCGCGGCTTTATGAACGCGATATTCGACCACGGGCTTCTGCCCGAAGGGCCGGGCATGAGGCTGTTTTTCATTATATTCTTTTTCTGTGTTTTGTGCTCGCTATATTATGCCTTCGGCCGCCGCACTGATTGCCTTGCCGCTATAGGCATTACGCTGCTTGGCTTTGGTTCGCAAATGCTCATGGGATTCACGCCTTCCATATACGGCTCGGGGCTGCGAACTTTTATTTTCGCGTCGTTTGCGGCAATCATAGTCTCGTTGCGCATGTATGAGGATTTAGACGCCTCACGGCGCTTTGGCAAGGGCTCAAAGCTTCTTTTCTTAGCCGCAATCATTGGTAACTACGCGATTACGTTTGCAATAGGCCTTTTCAAGGTAGACGGGCCTTAAATTCCGCCGTTCAATATACCAATTCCGCCCGAAACGAGATATCCGGAGCATTCATAAGCTATTCATAGCTATGCGCGCGTAATCGGCTTTAATCGATAATAATCAGGCTTGCAAAGACCAAGCCTGTTCATTAAAATAATGTTTGCGATTAGCACTCGATCTTGATGAGTGCTAACAACCAAAAGCAATTAATTTATTTTTTCAAAAGGAGGCACACGAATGAACATCAAACCCCTCGCAGACCGCGTCGTGCTCAAATCGCT
>DBDD01000303.1:17140-18147 GCA_002293365.1 Christensenella sp. UBA941
GAAAAGCCGCAGATGGCGGAAGTTATCGAAGTCGGCCCCGGCGGCATGGTGGACGGCAAGGAAGTTACCATGTACGTAAAGAAGGGCGACAAGGTCATCTGCTCGAAATACGCGGGTACCGAAGTCAAGATCGATTCCGTCGAATACACCATCGTACGCCAGAACGACATTTTGGCCGTAGTGGAAGAGTAAGAAAGATTAAGGAGGACTATTAACATATGGCCAAACAGATTAAATTCGCAGAAGAAGCCCGCCGCTCACTCGAAGCTGGCGTAAATATGCTCGCCGATACCGTGAAGATCACGCTCGGGCCAAAGGGCCGCAACGTCGTTTTGGACAAGAAATTCGGCGCGCCGCTAATTACGAACGACGGCGTTACCATCGCGAAGGAAATCGAGCTCGAAGACCCATTTGAAAACATGGGCGCGCAGCTCGTTAAAGAAGTCGCTACGAAGACCAACGACGTCGCGGGCGACGGCACCACCACCGCCACGCTGCTCGCGCAGGCTATCGTACGCGAAGGCCTGAAGAACGTAGCGGCCGGAGCGAACCCGATCGCGCTTAAGCGCGGTATCGACAAAGCCGTAGAAACCGCTGTGGACGGCCTGAAGGGCCTTAGCGTAGCCGTCGGCGGCAAGCAGGAAATCGCGCAGGTTGCTTCGATCTCCGCTTCCGACGCCAGCATCGGCGACCTTATCGCCAACGCTATGGAAAAGGTCGGCAACGACGGCGTTATCACCGTCGAAGAATCCAAGACCATGCTGACCGACCTCGTGCTTGTCGAGGGCATGCAGTTCGANNGGCTACGCTTCGGCCTATATGGTAACCAATACCGACAAAATGGAAGCTCAGCTGGATAATCCCCTCGTACTCATCACCGAGAAAAAGATCACCAACGTTCAGGAAATCCTGCCGGTGCTCGAACAAGTCGTGCAGATGGGCAAGAAGATGCTCATTATCGCAGAAGACGTCGAAGGCGAAGCGCTCGCGACGCTGATCCTCAACAA
>DBDD01000303.1:18254-18436 GCA_002293365.1 Christensenella sp. UBA941
GGCACGGCGCGCCAGATCATCGTCGACAAGGACAACACGACGATCGTCGAAGGCGGCGGCGAGCCCTCCGAGATCAAGGCCCGCATCAGCTCCATCAAGGCCCAGATCGAAGAGACGACCAGCGACTACGACAAAGAGAAGCTGCAAGAGCGCCTCGCGAAGCTCGCGGGCGGCGTGGCCGT
>DBDD01000225.1 GCA_002293365.1 Christensenella sp. UBA941
TCCTGACTTTGACTTTCTTTGACCATTATACACTATTCCACGGATTTGTAAACCCCTTTTCTATAAAATACGGCTCCGCTAAACTTAGTTTTTTAAAGGAATTCTATAACGAACCAAAAACTGTTGTGATATAATAGTGGCTCATGATAGCATAGTAGGGGTATCGGATTCGTGGAAGATAGAAAAACAGCAAAAAAGAGAGCCGAAGATATAAAGCTAACTAGATATTTGCTCTCCAAGCGAACTGTTGTATTGATTTTTCGCTATACTTTATATTCGGGCTTCTAATCGTTCAAGACTATGGGATCAGCACAGATGAACTCGTCGAACATAATACGAGCCTAATAAATTACGTGCATGCTTTTCGCGGCAAGATGCGCGAATCCGACAACCCGCACGTTCGTGGCGTCGCCGAAAGTACGGCGGAGCTCGCAACCTATGAAGACCGCTACTATGGAACGGCGCTGCAATGCATTACGGTATTAATAGAAAACCTGCTAGGCTTTGGTATGACGTCCAGGGAAATATATCTGATGCGGCACGTGTTCGTTTTTTTTGAACTATTTTATCGCCGGCATCTTTTTCTATTTAATTTTAAAGCGGCGGTTCGGCGAAAGCGTTTTGCCGCTGCTTGGGGCGCTCGCCTTTATATTATACCCGTGCTTCTTTGGCGAAGCCTTTTATAATATAAAAGATATACTATTCTTTTCGTGGTTGGTTATTTCTGGCTATCTTGTGCTCCGATGGCTGGAAAGCAAGAAATTTAAACTTTACTTTCTCGCGGCGCTCGCGCTGGCGGTCGCGATCAATACGCGCATACTGGGCCTGTCTTTGCTACTGTTGGCATGCGTGTTCGCCGTAATTATCGCCGTTCGTCAAAATGAGGTCTTTTGGCGCGCGGCGGGCCGGCCGCTTTTGCTATTTGCGTTAACCATGGTTTGTTGGGTTTTGATAACGCCTTTCCTATGGATAAGCCCGATTAAAAACATAATAGAAACATTTAACTTCTTTTTAAGGGTTGTGGAATGGGACAGCGTCCATCTATACATGGGAAGAATGATTACGCGGTTGGTACCGTGGCACTATATTCCCGTATGGATGGGTATAACGATACCGCTGCCCTATATAGCCATGTTTTTCGTGGGCGTCGCAGCCATATGCGCAAAGGCCATGCGCTCGTGGAAGTTGTGGCCGCGGGAAGCGGAGAAAGTGAAAAGGCGCGCCACGGAACACGTAGCGCCTCATATATACGATCTTTTCATGCTCGCGTTGTTCTTTTGTACGTTATTGGGATATATATTCCTTCAAATCTCCATGTACGAGGGTTGGAGACACGCTTACGGCATCTATTTCCCATTTTTATATATCGCCGTACATGGCCTCGGAGAGGCGATTTCTTTTGTACAAAAAAAGCATGTTGTTCTGCGCCGGATAGGCGGCTTCGCCGTCGCCGGAACGTTTGCTTTTCTATTGGCGTGGATTTGCTTTAATCATCCTTATCAATACGTGTACTTCAATCTACTCGGGCGTGCGGTTGCCGAGCCGAATTTTACGCTGGACTATTGGGAGCTATCGCACGTCGATCTGATTCGTCATGTCCTCGCTCAGGATAGCGGCGCCGAAGTTTGCTTTGACGACGAAGCAAGACGGCAATATTACATGTTAACCGAGGAAGAAAAAAGCAGGATGAGGTTTGCGGACAAATTTAACTGCAATTATATTCTGCAGAATACCAGGGTGCCGTTAGACGAAAGAATTGCGCCTGAAGGATTCGAGGAGCTGTACTCGATCGAAGTGGACGGTATGAAGATTTCTTCGGTTTATAAACGTACGGCGCGGATTCAAGCCGAGCCGGACAGCGGCGCCGCAAACAACATTTTAAGGATATCGAGCAGTTTTCATGACGGCGATTTTACCGCGCTGTTCGATAACGACATGAATACGCGCTGGACAACGGGCAGAGGGCAGCAGTCCGGAGACTTTATTTTAGTAGAATTTGCGTCGCCGGTGGAGTACGATTTCTTTTCTTTTGAAGTAGCTGATGAAACCGCAAATGAAGTTCCGGCGGCAATGAACGTTTATATTTCTGAAGACGGCATGGGCGGGCCGGAAGTTTCGTATGAGAAAGGGCAAGACGGCTACTATTTTCAGCATAAGCCCTCGCCATATAGGTTTATCGTATTCGAAATTGGAGTTGGCGGCGAGGACAATTGGTGGAGTATCCATGAGATGCGCTTTGGCAGCAGAATTTTCCATCCGATTTGAGCGTGTGGGTAGTTACACATTTTCGCGTATTATGTTACAATGTTCATTGGCTTGAAACCATAATATCCGCCCCATTATTATCCAGGCCTTCTTGTACATTCGTCTTTGGGGCTAAAGGTTTATCAGGCAAAATTAACAAAGCAGGAGAATACACTTGAAAAAGACTCTTACCGCGCGGGAACTTGTACTTATCGGCGTCCTGACGGCGACGACAGCCGTATTGGCTCAAATCGCCATCCCTTTACCATTTTCCACCATGCCCTTTTCGCTCGGGATGATCGCCGTATATACGACTGGTATCCTGTTAAAGCCCAAACACGCCGTTTTAACGCAGCTGTGCTATTTGCTGCTTGGCGCTGCCGGCGTACCGGTATTCGGAAACTTCCGCGGCGGCATTCCGGCGCTATTCGGATCGACCGGCGGCTATCTCATGGTTTATCCGATTATGGCCTTCATCGTCGCCTACGCGCTAAACGGCCGGACGAGCCGCCAAGCGGAAAAGCAAGTTGCAGGCGAACGCGTAAAGGGCAAGATACGCCTAATAATAAAAGCCGCCATTTCCATTTGCATTGCCCATACGATCTTATATTTGGGAGGTTCGGCGTGGCTAAGCGCCATCACGGGCATGACGTTTGAAAAAGCGATGGCTATGGCGGTCTATCCTTTCATTCCGTTCGATATCGTGAAGATAATCATTTGCGTCGCGGCTATCGTACCCATGCGCAACCGGCTGATGTCGATGCATCTTTTGCAGCTAGACTACGCCCCCGCAAATTCATAATAGAAAGACAGGCAATATGGCAACAATAAATGCGTCAGCGCAAATACTCGCGCGGGCGGAAAGCGGCGCGAACATAACGCCCGAAGAGGCGTTTAGGCTAATCGATCCCGCACAGACGGGCTTGGATGAGCTTTTGCAAACGTCCAATCGCATAACGCGACGGATCTTCGGCAACGAAATCGGCCTATGCGCCATCTACCCCGCAAAGGTCGGCGCGTGCTCCGGAGACTGCGCCTTTTGCGCGCAATCGGCGCGCCATAGCTCAGGCGTTACGTCCGTAAAGGTACACGAGCTAGATAGCCGTGAGATTGTCCAAAACGCGCAAAGCTTATGGGGGTTGGGCGTTCGGCGCTACAGCCTGGTCACCAGCGGCGAGCGCTTGACGGACGCCGAATTCGAGCGCATCTTGGAAATCTTCCGAGCGTTGCGCACGGAGACGAAAATCGGGCTTTGCGCTTCGCTCGGCAGCTTAACGCCGGAACGCGCGAAAGCGCTGAAAGCCGTTGGCGTTAGCCGTTACCACCATAATATAGAAACGTGCCGCAGCTTTTTCCCAAAAATTTGCTCGACGCACAGCTACGACGACAAGCTACGCACCATCGATATCGCGCGGGGACATGGCATGGAAATCTGTTGCGGCGGTATTATCGCCATGGGCGAAACACCTGCTCAGCGCGTAGAAATGGCATTCGAGCTAAAGGCGCTCGACATCGATTGCGTCCCAATTAACATCCTTAACCCTATTCCTGGTACAAGGCTCGAACATCAAGCGCCGCTAACCGTTGACGAAATTTTACGCACGATCGCCGTATTCCGTCTGGTTTTACCGGATAAGGCGCTACGGTTCGCGGGCGGCCGGGAAAAAGCGCTAGGAGAGAACGAATACAAAGGTTACGCTGCCGGGATAAATTCGATACTTGCGGGCAATTATCTAACCACGGACGGCAAGGCTTTCGATAGGGAGCTGCGAAATTTGGAAATTGCGGGGTTGGTGGTACAGTAAGCATGCCAAGCGGTCATACTGGTAACGCTGCGTTTCAACGGTAACGCCTCCCCCACCCTCTTTTGTAAAGAGGGTGACCCCACAAGGCCGGGTGTTTTTCCCGCCCGCAGAAGGGGGTACGCAAAGAGCGCCGTGTGGCGCTCTCTTCGCTCGAATACTATTCCGTTATCTCCGTGATAAGAACTGGGGGCATTGGGAGTGTAATCATCTCTGTG
>DBDD01000351.1:0-128 GCA_002293365.1 Christensenella sp. UBA941
CCGCTTGATCCCGAATTGGAAGCTGCGCTGACGAGGAAAAAGCATCTGCTAACGCCCGCCGTTGAAACAAAACCATGCGAAATCTGTGGAAAGCGCTTTATTGGCGATAATCGGCAAAGATATTGCTC
>DBDD01000351.1:256-2188 GCA_002293365.1 Christensenella sp. UBA941
ATGCCTCGCGATTTTGAGGAATTACCCGTGACGGAACGATTGCCCCAAATGACTGATTGGAGCGTGAAAAGCCTGATAGTAGCTAGGGTTTTCCCTCGTAAGACAAACGCTACCCCGGATGACGGGCTGGCGTTTTTTGACGCCCCGCCCCGGTTACTGCCCCATATCGACGCGGTTTACGTTTCCGTCGCGTTCACGTATGACATGGAGCGGGCGGAAAAATTGGCCGAGGCATGGGCGAAAACCGGGCTCCCTGTGAAGTTGGGCGGCCCGGCCTTTGATGAACCGGGCGGTAACTTCGTACCCGGCCTGTTCCTTCGCAAAGGCTTCGTGATTACCTCGCGCGGTTGCCCTAATAGATGCCCCTTTTGCGCCGTTCCGCGCAGGGAGGGCGGTAAACTCCGCGAGCTCCCTATCGAATCCGGCTTCAATATTGTTGACGATAACCTTCTTGCCTGCTCCGACGCTCATATAAAAGCTGTGTTCGATATGCTGAAAAGACAGCGCGAACGGCCGGTATTTTCGGGCGGGCTGGAAGCGAAGCGCCTGTGCCAGTGGCATGTTGGTTTGTTGCGCGCCGCTAACACGGATAGGTTTTACTGCGCGTATGACACCGCCGACGACCTGGAGCCGTTGATCGAGGCCGGAAAACTATTGCGTGCGAACGGCATTACCGTCGAGACGCGCCAGCCTCGGGCTTATGTCCTCATAGGCTATCGCGGCGATACTTTTGACGCGGCGGAGCGCCGTCTTCGCGAAACGTGGCGCGCGGGCTTCATTCCGTTTGCGATGCTGTTTCGCGGCGAAACGGGCGAAACCTCCCGCGAATGGCGCAAGTTTCAGCGCGCTTGGGTTCGCCCGCAGATACTATTCGCCAATTTGAAAGGACGGTGAAATGAGATTGGAAAGGATCAAGATTGACGATTCTATTATGCTTATCGACGCGGCGCGGCAAGCCTTCAATATGCAAGATATCACAAACCGCCGCTTTATGTACAATCCCAATACTTGCGCGCTGATCTTGGGCGACCAAGAAGCGATAAAGGGGCTTTCGTTCGGTTCACACGCCGATGATCACGGCGACAGCGGTGCAAAAGCACCCTTTGACAGCTTCGTCCGGGGCTGGGTCGGCACGGGCGAAGCGTACAAGCATGGCGTTATTCACTTCGCGCCGCATATCAACGGGAAAAACGCGGACAGGCTCACCGACGGCTACAACACCTTACAGATGTTCCGCGAGAATGGCGCGATTGCCGATACCGTCGTCCGGGGATTCCCCGGCGCATGGGAACAGCCGTTATCTGCGGTTCTTCCCGGACTTACCAATACGAAAGAAAAAGAGAGCGAGGATCGCGATATGCAATATCACGGGCAGTATTTCGGCGTTTGGGCCGTGCGAAGCGGCGGCTCCATATTAGGACCCGCCGAGGCGTGGAGCAAATATAACGGAATACCGCTGGTTTTTACGGACAAATGCGCGGCGGAGCGACAGGCGACGCAGTACAACGAAAATACCGCTTCCCGCAACGTCCGTTATTACGCGAAGGAAATGGAACCGATGATTGCGCGGGACGCGCTGAAGGAAATGGAAAAGGCCGTCGCCGCCTATGCGGAGGGTAAAGAGGTTTACGTTCAACCCGCCGCATACGCGCGGACGCACGGCGAGCTCGATATATACCGGGCCAGCAACCGCATTAACCGCGAGTGCGCAAAGGCCATCACCGAGGCTATCAAGGAGCATTGGGACGGCGGCCGCGTAAACCCGGCGGGCGCAACAGCCGTTATCGAGAAATACGGCGAGAAGCGCGTCGGCATCATTCTGGCGAACACTGTATGCCGCATGTCCGGCGATGCCCGGTTTTCGCGAAACAACCGGGCTTGGGCGGAAGCCCTCCCGAAGCTCGACCGGGGCGACGAGTGGCTAATCGACGC
>DBDD01000351.1:2268-6354 GCA_002293365.1 Christensenella sp. UBA941
CGAAGCAGTCCGTTAAGCCGCCCACGCCCAAAGCCCCCGGCAAAAAGAGCGAATTGGACAGGGAGTGAACGTATGGCTATTGTACCGATTTACCCTTATTCGTTTGATTACGCGTATGAACACGGCGAAAGCGGCGCTTGGCTGAAAAGCGTGGAGGCCTCCAGCGCCTGTATGAAAGATATCGACAAGACCGTCCACGATTCCTACTTGGGCGAATACCGTTACGATTTGAACACCGCCGCCAAAACGGTGATCGAGGCGCACGGCTACGAGCGCGTGAACCATGTGCTCGCGCATATCCTGCTAAATTGCGAATCTGACGGCCGGTATTCCCGTAATAACAAGGATTGGGCGCGCGAGCTCGGCGTTGCTCCCGACAGGCACATCTACTGCGATACCCACCCCGCCGTACTGGACGGCTTTATAGATACGGTGCGCAAGGTCAACCGCGCCGTTTTCTTAGAGGTTATCGGCTCGCATGAGCAGAGCCGTCATTTGGCGGAGCGTAACCGCCTGACGTGGTTTCACAATGACTTTGGCGAGTTCCGCGCCAATCCCGGCGTCACCGACGCGCGGCTTGCGGCGCGGTACGGCGAAATTATGGTAATGAAGCTGGCGAAGGAGCAAAAACGAAAAAAAGCGGCGAAAACGGAGGAAAGGCCGTCTGCTGTCCGAAAGCTGGAAGCGGCGAAACAGACGGTAAAGGAAACCTCCGCTAAGGAATCGCCCGAAAAAGGAGCCCGCGATAAAAAGCCGCCAAGCTTGGAAAGAGGCTAGGCTATGCGGAAATTTGCGAATGTGGATATTATAGACGCTCTGGCCGCCGTCGTGGAGCGGAACACCAAACACTATAAAACGGACTTCGAGTACGACAAGGAAATGTTCATCAGCGCGGCCAAGAGCAAGGAGCCCGACGACAAAAATATGCTGTGGCTTTCCCGCGAATCGGGAACGCAATGCGTTCAGGAGCGCGAAGCCTTCATAGCCGGCTCGGAGGCGCATTGCTCTTGGACGTACTATCAAGGCAGGCGTAACATAGCCGCCTTTGCCGTGGAGATCGCCGGCATGGAGGGCGGCAGGCCGGTAGGTACGCTCTACGAATTGGACTTCGACCGGCACGCGGAGCGCGTCAAGCGGGCGGCGCTTCCCATTGCTGATATTACGCTCACCTTCGAGGGCGGCGACGTGAAGCGATTCCCACATTGTAAGGTTAATGGCCGGTGGTCCAGTTTACAAAACCAGTACGGCAAGCTGGAAGATCGCCGGTACGAGGTCGCGGACGAGGCGGCGCTTCAAGCCTTGCTCCAACAGGAGCGCGGCGAACGGAGCAAATACCCGGAGCGGAGTTTCGCGGCCTATCTTCAAAGGCTGGCCGCGCCCGAAAAGCCCTCCGCGCTAAAAAGGCTCCATGAGGCGCAAAAGGCCGTTGCGCCGCCTGTAGGCAAAGGGGCCGCGAAATCGGAGCCGGAGCGATGAAAGCGCCGAACCGCAAACGGAAGCACGGTATCTATCTCATGGTGACGGAACACGAGTACGACCTGATCGTAGAAAAGATGGAGCAGGCCAACGTCCGCAATATGGGCGCGTATATTAGAAAAATGGCAATCGACGGACTTGTGATCCGGCTGGATTTAGCAGGCGTCAGGGAAATGGTCAGGCTGCTTCGGATAACCTCCAACAACGTAAATCAAATTGCCAAGCGCGCTAACGAGACGCGGAATATCTATGAGGCTGATATTGCCGACCTCCGCAATCGGTATGACGGGCTTTGGAATAAGGCGGAGGATATCCTGCGGGCGCTGGCGGAGTTGAAGGTTTAGGGGCGGCATTGGGCGCAATGAGGGCTGCGCCCAGTAATTCAAAATTTCATGGCGCCAATCGAATATACCATTCGTACAAATCTTATGTTAATATTGTCATATAATGATGAAATATAAGATTTACCGTTCGTTCGGATACGCCGATAAGGACATCAAAAAACATGTACTCGTAGCGGTGGAGTACGGCGAGGATATATATGCTGTCACCGATACGCTGATTAAGCTTGTGTGCGAAGATGCTTTGGGCCTTGAACAATATCAACAGCATTACACCGCCGAAGCGTATGCCCCGGAGTTGGTTGGCAGCCATCGGCGCGTGAAGCGTTATTCCTATATTATGATGGCTGTACTGGCGCCGGCGCGCGGAGAGCAAAACGATCTCTTGGAATATGGGATCACCGAGGAATATAGTAACGACTACTGAAAAATGAATGTTCTTTTATAATCGGTACTGGGGGGACTATCGGCTTGGGACTTGTATGTAAAATCTTCGGACACAGATGGAC
This sequence comes from Christensenella sp. UBA941, assembly GCA_002293365.1. Lineage (GTDB taxonomy): Bacteria > Bacillota > Clostridia > Christensenellales > UBA941 > UBA941. The sequence continues at coordinate 4,595 of DBDD01000351.1, forward strand.
GGGATGTAAATGTGAGCGTTGCGGACTAACGCGCGATGCGGGCCATTTCTGGAACGGCTGTACGTGTGGGCGCTGCGGCAAAACGCGCGACCAATCGCATGATTGGGACGGTACGAAATGTAGGCGGTGCGGAAAAACGAGGGAATTAACTCTGCCTAAGTTTGTTTCATCCAAATAACGCTTTCGCTCGGAGCGTTATTTTTTATGTGCTGATCTCCAATTAGGGCGCTCCTTTTTCTAAAAATGCGCGGTACAATTTACGTATGGAGCATGAGCATATAAAAGCAAGGAGGAAAAAATCAATGCGGATACTGTTCAAGATTCTGCTGTTTCCTGTAACGCTCTCGTTATCGGTCGTAGTTGGTTTCTTTCGGTTCGTGCGTCATATAACAGGCGGGCTGCTGTCCGTAGCGTCGGGCCTAATGTTCACTGTTACACTGCTGGGGATCATATTGCCGGTTACGAAGCTGCCGCCCGCGAACTACTGGATGATGTTTGCGCTGGCTTTTCTAATCAGTCCATGCGGACTGCCGAAGCTGGCGGATTGGCTGCTTGACTGGTTGGATGGCGTGAACATGGCGATACGTTCAATATGAAGGGAGATACCGCAATGGGTGATATTTGTAATACCACCGATAATGATTTCGACAAGATAGCAGTCGGCGCGCTTACGCAGCTTGTAGATCAGATACACGATAAGATTAGGAAGTCGGACCCGGATTTTCGCGAACTGATAAAACGGCAGTATGAGAAGGGCGACCGGCTGGACGCATTACGTGAGAAGTTAGACACAGAAACCTGCGGGGCGTTGGACGAATATATCGCTGTTATGCTAGATCGCTGTTCCCATATGATGGAAAGCATGTATATCCGGGGCGCGAAGGATTGTATCCTGCTGTTGAACGAGTATCCAGAATGCAGATGAGCACAGTATACATTTAATGAAAGCGCGGGGCTACGGCTCCGCGCTTTCGTTTCAGACGGAAGGGAGGGAAATGGTTGGCTACCTCGCGCCTTATACCCCGTCATACCGACAAAGGGCGTGGCATATTGGCTTCCATAAAGCGCAGCATCGATTACGGGAGGAATCCGGCCAAAACGCGCGGAGGCCTGCTGGTTTCCTCCTACGAGTGCGACCCGCGCACGGCGGCGCTGGAATTTGTCTTGGCGAAGAAACAGTATCTATCCATAACCGGACGGGAGCAGTCACGGGAACGTGACGTGTTGCTTTACCAGATAAGGCAAAGCTTCAAGCCCGGCGAGATCAGCCCGGAAGATGCTAACCGGATTGCCTATGACCTCGCCATGCGCTTCACGAAGGGCCGACACGCCTTTGTTGTAACGACCCACGAGGACAAGCGGCATATTCATTCGCATATTTACTTCAATTCAACAAGCCTTGATTGTGACCGGAAGTTTAAGAATTTCTTTTTCTCTACGCTGGCCGTGCGGCGGATAAGCGACAGGCTTTGCTTAGAAAACGGGCTATCCATCATAGAAAATCCGGCTCCGGGCAAAGGCAAGCATTACGGCGAATGGCTCGGTAATGATCCCGCGTCCTCCTATCGCGCTAGGCTAAAGGCGGCTATCGACGTGGCGCTTGAACAAAATCCTGGCAGCTTCGACGCCTTCCTTCGGCTCATGAAGGACGCTGGCTATGCTATTGGCATGGGTAAACATATCACGTTCCTTGCGCCGGGGCAGAAGCGCCCGACCCGCTGCGATACGCTGCGTGGTGACTATACCGAGGCCGCGATCCG
>DBDD01000104.1:0-130 GCA_002293365.1 Christensenella sp. UBA941
ATTCCTGATCATCAGCAATACGATTCGTTTCCTCTCCTGCCAGCTTTTCCTGCAACTCACTTGTTACTTCATACGATGTATTCCATTGCCAGTTAAAGTAATCAGCGGGCGGCTTATGCCCGGCCTTAAA
>DBDD01000104.1:230-3523 GCA_002293365.1 Christensenella sp. UBA941
AAAGTTCCGCCAATGCTTTGATGAATGTCCGCAAAGCCCGCGCTTTCGTCGTATTCTGGTGGAAACGCGCCAAAAGTAAAAGTCCCTTCGAATTTTGCCGCCGTAATACCGACGCCCAGCGGCAAAAGCAAAGCAATCAGCGTGATTGCCTGATTGCTGTCAAATCCCGCCTCCATAAGACCGCTGTATGGAATGCTCAGGATATTGATTTTCGCCGGGTAAACTTCGGCGATTTTGATGTCCNNTCCATCACGCCGCCTTCTTTCTGCGCAAAATATGGTAATCCTTTTTCTCTTTCCGGAAACTTCGGCGATTTTGATGTCCGCCGGACTTGCGTGGAGCATTCGGGAAATGAGTTTTATAACATCGCCTGCTGTTCCCTTGCTCAAATTTCTCAATATCTTCGTAAGCAGCATAAACCGGTATTGCGGATCGTTCAGCTGTCCGCGTTTTTGATCAAGCCATTGTCCGAACTTATCCAGCGTTGCCCCATAGGCCTTTGTGATGTCGGTCGATTCGTATACATCCTCGTAATTTTTGTTGATCGCGTCGAAAGCGAGTTGATCCAGCAGCATCCACTTGTTATTGTTCGACCCCGCTTCCTTCGCGTAGCTATCCGGAAGCTCGACGGTTCCCGGCGCAGTTCTATCCATTATATGCGCACCACCTCTATGGATATTTTGGCGGCGTCGGTTCGCGCTACTTCGCGCGGCCCGCAAAGGATGTTTTGCGCGGCATAATCCGCCCCGTTGCCGGAAATAAGCAGCTCCGGTATATCCAGTACGCCATCGACCGCAAAAGCCGCGTTAAGGAGGGACAAATACACTTCCGCGCCGGACGCGAGCGCATTCATCCTATCAATAATGTTTTGCGTAATGGCAGCCACGCTGTCCATCGCGAAGAAGTTATTGACCAAGACCCGCGCTTTTACAAAGATATCGCGCTGTCCGATACGCGAGAATCGAACGATATGCGGCGTTCCGGATGCATCATGTATCTTCGTCTCGACATCGCCCACCGATTCAATGCCCATCGGCCCTTTGTCGTATATCGCTCCGAATATTCGTTGATCCTGTTCCTCAGGCGCAAGCACAAAAACCGCATAGGAGTGTGCAGGCAATCCGTTGTATGGCGCATCCCGCACATTCTGAATAACATCGCAACCACGCACCCCCGGTATGCGGAGTATCGCGCTGCGCAGGGCTTCCATCGTGGTCTCGCCGGAACCCGCCAACGACGCGGTAAAGTCTTGTCGGAGCGCCGTATCGCCCTGCGCGTCTTCGCCGTCAGAAATTCGCGCGATATGCTCTATCGCGTCCACCGCCGCGTCGGGATTGACGATGAGATCAATGCTCCCAACAGGCAGATTGCCCGCAATTCCGGGGGATTCGCAATCCACCGCGACCTCCGTCGCCCCGTCCTCCCCGATCACAACATCGTCTATGGTATAAAAAAGGACGCCCTGCGGCGTCGTCGATACCAAAAATCCCATGGGCACCTCGCCGCCGGGCGAACCGATAATTTTTATACGGTGCCTCGCATACGTCGCGGGCTCCCTGGATATCCCGGCAAAAGGCGTAAGCCTGTCCAATGCCTCGCCGCGCGCGGAGGACGCGTGAAACGAGTGGTATAGCGCTTCCGCGTTTTCCTCCGCTTTGTTGCGCAAATAGGCTCTATATCGTATCGACTTGCCCATTATGGTGAGTTCTCCCGTATCGAGATCGTCCCCGAAAAGCGCCTTGGCGTTCGCAATTTCTTCCGCCAAAAGCTCCGCCTCGCTCGGTCTTCTATATCCCTGTTTTGTCAATGGCATATTATCACCCGCCTAATAATCCAGCACCATGTCGATCCTTGTCGCCCCGGAGGTCGTGAATTCGACGGTCAAATGTCGATCGTTCTTCGTCATTGCAAAAGCATCCAGGCTTAAATTTTTGTCGACCTGCAAAAGCCCGGATCGTATATTGTTCTCGACCTCTTCGGCGATCGGGGCCTTGGTTAAAACGGAATAGAGATTAATTCCCTCGGCAGGGTTAAACCGCCATTCGCCGTGGTTTGTCCCCAGCACTTGCCGCGCTTTCTGGCGCATAAGCTCTTGATCCCGCACATACTCCATCCGGCCATGCTCAACCACGATATCGCCGGTTTCGTCGATTTTTAACCCTTTCATAATCATAAAACCCCTATCACAATCGCGTCGCTTAAGCTGTGGTGCCCCTCTGCCGGAACGGCGAAATTTCCGTTTCTGGTCTCGGTTATGTCGCGATCGGCACAAGCACACACAACGACATCTCCTGTTTCCGGTGGCAGAGCCTTGGATGCCGTCATGCCTCCCACAGCAATATCAACAAATTTCCGCGCGCTTTGGCAGATCGGCACGGCGGGCAAAACCGCCTTCTTTCGGGCTTTGCCGCGCGTGTCCTGTATCATCTCTAAAGGCTGTATTTTCGCGGCATTCCCTTCCACGTTCAATACTTTCCCTAAAAAAATGGAGTTCATATCGAGTAACATTTCCTCCATCATTTCTTTTGTGGCAAACATTAAACCACCTTTACTCTCGTCAAAAAGTTTGTGCCGTCGTAATCATGCGTCCCTTCGCGCACCCGATACGTGCCGCTGTAGTTCACGGATTTCAGGTGGATGACGCTCGCCGTCTGTATTCTATGCTGCAAAAGCATTTCCAGTTCATATCCCTCGATTTTATCCTCATAGTCCTCGTTGGTTTCCTCTTCCTCGAAAGGATTGGCGGATAGCAGCCCCGTGTTCTCATCCAGCGCAAAAGCGAGATTATCCCCATCTTTAAGGCTGCGCACATATATCTTTTGCTTGCAAATATATGCCGACACGCCGCAAATTTTCGCGTATTTCTCGATGCTGGCCATGATGTCGGAGTTAATCGTGACGCTTTCCTTGTAGGTGTGATCGCGTTCGACCTTAAATACCGCGATCGGCAAGCCCACCTTCTCGCAAAGGTCTTTCAGGATATAGCTTGCCTTGGTGTTTTTGGAATAACTCACGTTTTCCAGCTTGCGCTCTTCCCGGCTCACATCGTCCACGGCGTAAATCTTCGTCACCTTGTCGGCTTGCTCAATGCGCGTTTTCCGGTAGGTGATTACGCCGCTGAAAATCATGCCGATATCCTCGCCATACCCCGCTTCGATGGTAATAACGGCATCCATCTTCAGCTGATTAATCGTCCTGTCGGTGAGATTGTACACGATGATCAACGCCTCGTTCGCCTCGGTATTATCGTCAAAAGGCACTTCGAACTCGCAGTCGATTTCGCGGCTGTCGAT
>DBDD01000096.1:0-3213 GCA_002293365.1 Christensenella sp. UBA941
ACATCTGCGAACGGCGTACAACGTTGTGCCGAAGCTCTTTTACAGCGGCTGTTCGATGGATAGCGGCTACTGGATGGGCTGGAACGTCAAGTACAAAAAGAGCGGCAAGGCGCTGTGTACNNTTCGCCGCGCTCATAGCCGTAGGCGAAAAGGAGAAAGCCGAAGCGGAACTGATGCTTCCGAATTGCGACGCTTACACGCGGGAGCTGTACGCGAAAACGAAGCCGGGGGCGGCGGGCATATCGTTGGGTATCAAGGTGACGAGCGATAGCATTTTGCGCGACGTGAAGGCGCTGATCGCGATTCGGGCGAAGGCGAGGAAGTAGGCGTTCCCACGCGTGTTGTTGAATCGCGCGGACGGTCGCTATTTCGGCGCTTGTGTTCGCAATAAAATGAGGGAGAGGGCTTCGATGGCCGGTATGAAAGAGGAGCTGATTGCTTCTTGTGGAATGAATTGCCGTCTATGTTACGGCTATATCCGTCCTCCGTCAAAATATCACATGAGCATGATAGGAAATTTAGCCGTTATCCGCAGCGCGGGGATGCCGTCCTTTCTACGGCAACAGGAAGAAGCTTATCGTTGCTCAGTGTGCGGCGCGACTGTCTGTGTACATAGAGATGAGTGTCCGTCATGTAACGCGTCCGCATGGGAAGCAGAGCGATAACTCTAGCGATGAATACAATCTTTCTGCTGATCAACCGCGATGAGCATAAAATAGTGATATCGATACGTGAGGGAAGACATGCTTAAAAAAAGAAGATTTATCGTATTACAAGTAGTATTCATATGTCTTATGAGCTTTACTTTTATATTCGGTATATTTAGCAATCCGAATTTCAATTTATATGACTTTTTCGCCAATCTATCATCTGAATTCATTGGCTGGGCACTTGCCGTAACATTGTTCCAGTATTACTACGATGCAAAGCTCGCGTTTAGAGTTAAACCTAAGGATGATGATAATTCTTCAAGCATAGCTGATGAAATACTAAAATTTAAGGGCCTGCTAGACAGCGGTGCTATTACGCAGGAAGAATATGAAAGCAGTAAAAACCATCTTCTTGCGAAAATAGAGATTCGTTAGGCTTAACCGCAAAAGGCGCATTGTGAAGAAGTTGCAAAAGTAATAACCTATACATTGGAGGCGATGAAATGGCGGTAAGCGCATTGGCCGATAAAGCCCGGACGCCGGACGGCGGCATGGTCGCCGCTGTCATCGTTTCTGTTCATGGGCTTCCGTGGAGCAAATATTCTCCAAAAGTGCACTATTCGCTCCCCTTTTAGGATCAATGGGTTATCGTAAACGGCGGCGTAGTAAAAGAGATATCCCACTCGTGGGACGTAACGCCTCAGCGGTACGCGTACGACTTCATCGCGCTGGACGAGAGCGGAAAAAGCCATTCCGGAAGCGGCGCGTCGGTATCGGATTATTATTGCTATGGAAGGTCGATTTTGGCCCCCGCCGACGGTGTTGTCATTGAAACACAAATTCGGAAGTGTTGGCTACTTTGGGAAATCATGAATATGTTTGTAAGGTATACAAAAAGCATATTAGTTAATTCGCTATAGCCGTAGAAAAGGCGTACGCTGAACCCCAAAAAAGGAGCTGATCATATGAACATCATAAATATCCGCGAACGCCCCGAATACAAGGATAGAGCCATCGCCTACTCCCAAAGCAAATGGGCGAACGAAAAGAGCCTGATGGTCTACGAGGACTGTATTTCCTGGAGTATTAAAACGGATAGCCCGCTGCCCGTCTGGTATCTCTTGATGGACGGCGAAAACATCGCCGGTTGCGCCGGGCTCGTTACGAACGACTTCATCAGCCGCATGGATTTATGGCCGTGGCTGTGCGCTCTGTATATTGAGCCTCACTATCGGGGCAACGCTTACGCCAGCTTGCTCATGTCCCAGATCAAGCAGGACGCCGCGAAAGCAGGCTTCTCCAAGCTCTATCTTAGCACGGATCATGTTGGATATTATGAAAAATACGGTTTCACATTTATAGGAATGGGTTATCATCCGTGGGGCGAGAGCTCCAGAATCTATGAATGTGCGATATGGACTAAAAATCAAAGGCTCCTTATTTCACACATATAGGCTGGAAGTGTAATTCTTATTTAACTTAACTCGAATTGATGATATAATTGTTCAAGCGGCTCGGCATAGAGGCGAGCAGCGAATGCGCGCAATCATCGCTTGGAGGAGAGTGGCGAACGAAGATAATACTTTTTTGCGGGGAGTGTGCATTTTATGTTCAACGAAATTTGTATATACGAAGCGAAGATTGAAAAGCAGAACGAGATCGAAACGCTGATGAAGGAGGTGGCCGAGTTCTATCTATCGCAGCCAGGCGTCATAGATGTAAAATATATCAAGCGCACGCATCGCCAGAAAGACTTCAACGCCGTGAAGGCTGGAGAGCCTCCGATTCGTCTGACTCGTCAGGTAGGCAAAGTTACCTATATGCTGTATTTGGTTGTGGAAGACGAGCAGGCGCACGCCAATCTATGTAAACCGGCGCTTGAGAAGTTTTATAAACGCTGGAATCGATGCCTTACTACGATGCCGAAGATATTCTTAGGCGAGAATATCGTATAGCAATCAAGCAAATTGTATTGTTTTTGCCGTAGGGGCTCACTGGAGCCCATAAAAGTGCATGGGCGATAATTTGCGTTGGAATTGGAAAGAGGGACGAAAAGCATGTGTCAGGAGTGCTATACAAGCAATAACAGAATAACGCCGCTGCTCAATCCTTTAGATTGCTTGAAAAATCATACTCAATATATTTGCGGAACCTGCGGGCGTTTTATCTGCATCGAACATGACCCAAAGAGAGGTTTGCAAAGATGGAATTTCCCTTTCAAGTCTCTGGATATAGCAAAGCTCTATTTGCGAGCGGCTGACTATACCACGAAAAAGCCATGCGGGATTTATGAAATAAAAAGCGGCAAGGGCAGACTATCGTATAAAATATTCCCCACGCCGCAAGAATTAGAAACGTACCTGAAAAGCAACAAGGATAAACTATGCGAAAGCATGGCGCCCGTTTTTTCTATCGGAGATTACATGGAATATCCGAATACGGAGGTGCGAAGAGTAACCTCTAGTGAAAAAAAGAAATATATGTCTGAGCGATGAAGGAGTTATGGTAAGAAGGAAACTACATTGAAACATTCACCGAATGAAAGAAAGCTCTTTGCCGTCAA
>DBDD01000096.1:3230-3794 GCA_002293365.1 Christensenella sp. UBA941
GGCATAGTCGATCAAATCAACGGCTTGGTTTGGTTTTGCGTCGCCTTGATTGTCGTTGAAGGTATCATTTTGCTGATATGCAAGTGGAGATGCCCGCTGACCATTCTGGCGCGCAAGTATACGGATAACCATCAGGTCGGCTTTGATATCTTCATTCCCGCATGGCTTGCCAAGCACAATAAGACGATATTTACGACAGTATTCCTTGCCGGAACGATTCTCGTGCTATGGCGAACGATTTGGTAAGCGGGATGAATATCACATACTGCACCCTACTAATGCTCATCCAAGAGCTCGCCATAAGCTATAGCCGAGCAACAATATTCCAAGTATAGTGACGCCGATGTCCATCGCGGATACAATTCGATCTAGCCAGGCCAATTTGAATTGCCTAGCTCGCCAAGCCAGAGCTTCATGGAATAGGATGAGGCCCAATAAGATGAATGCTAAGCTGATGCTTCCGCCGCCGAAGAGCATTTATAATCCTCCGACCCAAAAAACAGGCAGCGGATCAAACTCACTCCGTTGCCTGTTTTTCTTGCGGTCATACGCTTTTGGGTTCTT
>DBDD01000096.1:3834-20583 GCA_002293365.1 Christensenella sp. UBA941
AGCGGGATAAATCGCTGCTTCATTTGAATCGCCTCCATTTCATCGCCTTCATTGTAGCATACCGCGCCTGATAAAGCTAATGCAAGATATACGACGCCATTGTGCGTATCAGATATTGAAAAAATGTGCACCTCGTCTGCCTGATATATGGAAGTCGGCGGCTATTTCTATTTTTCGCCAATCGGCAGCCTGCCTGTACAGACAGTCGCGATCTGCGGCTACCTGGAGCCGCTTTCGGCGGTCGTTTTCTCCGTCCTGCTGCGTTGGAAACGCTAATTGCGGCGCGGAATAGCTATTTACTGTTCTGCTGTGCGGTCATTTTACTCATGAGACGCCCGAATTTCACAGGAAATAGATACATCATCCTTGTTTGCAGCCGCTGTGAAAACGAATGGCAAATGATAAATCTTTTCTTATGGATATTTTTCGCTATGCCAACGCCTACTTTATATGGGTCGGCCTTAAATTCTTCGGGTACAGGCAATGGCCTTGCCGATGTTGTCCTGGTAAGCGGCGGATGTATAAGATGAAAAGTAATACCCGTATCTTGGTATTCAATATTCATGCACTTCGCAAGCGATTCCAACGCTCCTTTGGTGGACGCGTACGCGCTGATATTTACGAAACCCATGACGCCTACGCCAGAAGATGTGAAAAATATCCGTCCGGCTGAATTCTTTTTCATTGCCGGCAATACTGCTCTCGTCATGTTTATCGCACCGTGATAATTTACATCAAAAACATCCCTGTATTCATCGTCAGCGGTATCTTCAAGATTGGTAAACGGACACTTGGCTGCGTTGTGGATGGCATAATCAATACCGCCAAAAGCTGAGACGGTATCGTTCGTGCTTTGAATAAGCGTTTGCGGATTGCGAACGTCGCATTCAAACAGCAATAGGGCGTCAGTATACTTTTCTTTCAAAGGCTGTAAGTTATTCAGCTTTAAATCGAGTATTGAAACCATATGACCATCTTGCAGGAACTGAAAAGCCATGTGAAATCCGATTCCTTCATTCGCTCCAGTTATAATGATCCGTGCCATATCCGTCTCCTGTCCGTAAAATAAATCCATGCGCCATGTATTTTTCTTAAAATTATATTACCATTTGTTTTATTATTATAGTGTATAATTCAAGAATCGTCAAGCATATTGAGTGTCTCCATAGCGCTGACACGCATAATACATGTAGAGGCGAACTGTGTTCGCCCCTACATGTTACATGTTCGAATCGGTGCAGATGGGCTCCCGAATCATCCATGGGACAATGATGGGATTTTTATACGCCGTGAAAGGCAAACGATATGTCGCGGTCATTTTCCTTGATAGAAGCCGCTTTTTCCATTTGCTTTTCAGTAATAAATCTATAAAATCGCTCTTTTTGCGCTTTATCGGCGTCGATAAATTCTATTGCCGCCCTAAATCGGAGCCTCCCGAATTCTACCTTCTCCGTGCGCAGTACAACGCCGCCTACGGTTTCTCTCGCGCCTAAATCAAAATCCAGCGTTATATTCTCGCCAGCTTCCAAATTTAAGTCTGTAGCTAGCAGCATACCTCCGTCGCTGAAATTAACCATTCGCGCGTTGGTGGACGATATATCGCTGTCGCAGATACGCTTGATCGAAACGTCTATCGAGAGAGGAAGCCGATAGCAATCCCTTCGCTGGGATCGCTCAATTTTGCCGAGCGGCTCAAGCTTGGCGTAAACGGAGTTATCGCGCTCTATTTTTTCTATAAAGCGCATAGGAATAACAAACATATCGCTTCCGTTTATTCCAGTATCCGACGTGAAATAAATCAGGAACATCTCGTCGCGAGGCAGGAGATAGTAAGTATTATTACGCATCGGCATCTGAACGCGGAAAAAGCCGTCGGGGTATATCTCTTCCACAACTGACGGGAGCGATATAACTCCACGCTTTCCATGTTCGTCAAACGCGCGTATATCGATAGACACCTTTGTACCCGCTTCCAATTTTGCAATACACAGTTCTGCATCGCGCGGCAGCGTAAACTCGCCTTGACCATCCCACCGTGGCTTGATCTTTGTATTCTCTACATTCAACAAATATTTGCGGAGTTGTTCCATCATGTCGTCGAGGTCGATCGGCTTTCCGATGTGGCCGTTCATTCCTGCATTCAGACAATTTTCGATATCGTCTTTGAATACGTTTGCCGTCATAGCGATAATGGGAATCTCTTTGCACCACGGCGAGGAGAGGGCGCGTATCCGGCGCGTCGCTTCCAGTCCATCCATGCAAGGCATCTGCATGTCCATAAATACCATATCATACTTATTCGGATTCGCTTCCAACAAGGCGAGCGCTTCCTTGCCGTTTTCGGCGCAGTCGATATTCAGCCCCGTTTCCGCCAGAAGCGTCATGACGATTTCGCGGTTTATCTCTATATCCTCGGCGAGTAAAAGCGATTTACCCGCAAATTCGTCTATGCTGTCTATTGCTTGGTTGGAGTTTGTATTGCCCAGGCACTCGTTCATACAATCGACAAGCGCAGACGATAGAATCGGCTTGATAAGCCCTTTGTCCGCGCCGGAGCGCAATACCGCGTCCTGTAGAATTTCCCAGCTGGCGGAGGATGTTAGAACAATAGCGCAGCGCTCCGAGCGCGAACGAATCCATTCGACCAGTCTCACGCCGTTTATTGCCGGCGTATACAAGTCGATGAAATATATATCGAAACCGCCGCGCCGTTCGACGATACGGCGGACTTCAGTTCCGTCCGCCACAACTTTGCATTGCACCTCCATACGGTTGAAGGCGTCATTGAATTGGCGCCGCACGGCTTCCGAGCCATCCGCCACTAAAACGCGCACGCTATCCCAGTTTACACCGGGCCTCAGCATAGAGCGCAGGCTCTTCGCGCTTGACGGCAACTTCGCGGTGAAAATAAAGCGCGAGCCTTTGCCCTGTTCGGATTCGACCCATATCCGGCCGTCCATCATTTCCACGAGCCGCTTGGAGATCGCCAAGCCCAGCCCCGTACCGCCAAACTCGCGGCTTATGCCGCTCTCGGCCTGTTGGAAAGACTGAAATAGCTTCGCCTGCTGCTCGGGCGATATGCCTATTCCGCTGTCGGCTACTTCGATCTTGATTTCACTAACGCCGTTTTCCTCCCCAAAAAGTGAAACTGAAAGTTGGATTTCGCCTTTCTCGGGGGTGAATTTTGACGCATTCGCCAAGAGGTTGGTGATTATCTGCGTAAGCCTCTGATCGTCGCCTATAACGAAGCGCGGTACGTTTGCGTCTATGTTGACGGTGAATTGCTGTTGTTTCTCGTTTACACGATAGCTTATCACGGTAATCACTTTTTGCAGCATTTGTTCCAAGCTAAACTCTACCGGCGACAGTTCCAGCTTACCCGATTCGATCTTGGACATATCGAGAATATCGTTGATAACTCCGAGTAAATGCGTTGACGCTTCTTCGATTCTTTCCAACGCGTAATTCTTGCGCTCTGCATCGGCGGATCGAAGACCGATTGCCGTCATGCCGATCACTGCGTTAAGCGGAGTGCGCATTTCATGGCTCATGTTGGATAGGAATTCGCTTTTTGCGATGCTCGCGGCTTCCGCCATGGTCAGCGCGCGCCGCAAGTCCATCGCCGAAGTGTAAAGGGCTTCCTCCATCTCATTGCGAACCAGCGCCCCGGCTATCAATTCGCCCGCAGAGCGCAGAATAGTTTCCTCGCTCACGGAGAATTTTCGCTCTATATGGCAATCGTCGAAACCGATGAAACCCCAGAATTCGCCTCTGATAAAAATAGGCGCAGCCAGTATTGACAGGATATGCTGCGGAACCAGCATGGCTTGCTCGTTTTGCGATAAATCGCGTACCTTGCCATTAATGCAGAATCCTTGGGATAGCGCTTCCTCCCACTCCGGCACGGATTCGCAATATGCGGTTTCCAAAGTGAAATCCTTCCCTTGCTGGGCCAGCATGATGCTCGAATACTCAAAAATCTGACGGCAGCATAGCCGCCCATCCTTTATGAAATTTTGCCATATATACGCGCGATCGGCGTCAACCGCCCCCGCCATAATTTCCAAGGCATGCAAAAGATCCTTATAAAAAGTATCGGTTGTGGATGTCAGCATAGTGGACAGCATACGATTTATCGTTTGAAGCAGATGCGTTTTCTGCTCTATCTCGCCCATCATGCGCTTGTATTCTCTCAAGTCCCGCGCAAATCCCGCAACGTAGTAATCATTCCCGTACTTTACGCGTACCAGCGTAATGACCGTAGGAATCGGCGTTCCGCTTTTAGTGCAGTTCATCCACTCGAATGAGCAATTTCCTATTTCAAAAGCCTGGTTCATCATCTTGCGGGCATATTCGTCGGAGAGGCTCCCGTCGGGCTGGTATTCGGGATAAGTATCGCTAAGGCGCGCAAGGCATTCTTGCTTGCTGCTGAATCCGTAAAGCTTGACGGCGACTTCATTGCAGTCTATAGCCTTGTGGTTTGCGTCCCAAAGCACGCAGCTAAGCGGCGTCGCCTCCAACATTAGCTTTGCGTGCTCATCCGCGGCGCGCGCTCTTTCCGCCTCCTCGTGCCGAAGAAGAGCGTTTGCCAGCATGAAACTCGCGGAGCGCATTATTTCGACTTCGTCGTCTGTGTACGCCAGCTCTTCCGAACAATTTTCAAAAAGAACCAAGCCCCAAAAACCGCCTTTATCAATCACGGGCACAGCAAGTACCGCCGCACAGTCGTACTGCTTCACAAATTCGGCGTCCGGTACGAGCCGCGCCGGGCCGTTGATACACCTCCCCGTAGCCAATATTTCCGGCCAGTGCGGGAGGAATTGGGCGTACGGTTTTTTTAAAAGCTCCTCGCGCACAGGCAGTGAGGATCCAGTTTCCTTTCGCCAGCGGTATATCTGCGATCCGTACAGCACGTCGTTTTCTTTGATATTCTGGTAGAGCGATATCCTGTCGATATTCGCTATTCCGGCTATTATAGCCGCGCCTTCCGTTATCTTTTCGTCGTAGTTTTCCTCGTTTTGAGACAGCAGAATTATAGCGGCCTTGTTCAGCGCGGCGAGCATATCTTCCCTGTGCCTAAGCGCTTCCTCCGCTTTTCGTAAGGCTGTAACGTCTATCGCATATTCAAGATGCGCTTTTTTTCCTCCGGGCCAGTCGATTAGTTTGGCCGTCTTTCGCAATACAGCGCCCTTTAAGCATTCTAAATGATCCCACATGATTGTTTTATCAGGCTCTTCTATTAAACGCTGATACGGACAGCACGGACATGGCGAATCCCTTTTCTGAAGCACCTCATAGCAAACCCGCCCTACTCCGTCGCTTTCAATGCCGAAGTGCTTTCGAATACTGTCATTGAGAAACAATATCCGGCCTTCTTCGGGCGTACATACTGTTACAAACGCTTCCATGCCGTTTAGGATACTTTTTAAATTCTTCTCCTGCATTGCGCTTTCCGTAATGTCGTGTATCATCTCGATATAAGCCGAAATATTGCCGTCCTCATCCCTAACGACCGCTACCTCAACGCGGTAAGACGAGCCCTCGTGCTCGAAAAAAGTTTCCATCAAGCCGCGCCTAGCCCGAACTAAGCTGCAATTATCCGTCCCGCAAATACAGAACTTATTGTGATCGCAGGGCTTGCCAAGCATTTCCTCGCGCCTAATCCCGAAAAGCTTTTCCGCGGAGGCGTTTACGGAAGTCCAGTTTGTATCCGCGTCGGCAATCCTTACAGGAAACGGTATTGCGTCTAAAATCGCCGTGTACCTATCCGCCTCCGGCTGCTTTGCCTCGTATATCCGATTCGCCTCGGCGCGCAATCCTTGCGCGTTAATATTCTTTGTCATATGACTTACCTCCTTGCGTTTGAAGGCGCTTAATTCTCCCCGAATCCGGTGTTCTTATCGTAAAAATCCTCGTATTTTATACCAAACACGCGAATTATCGACTCCATCAACGATAAGGATACGCCTCTCTTATTGTTTTCCACACCAGATAAATATGAACGCGAAATACCCAGCTTATCGGCCGCTTCCCATTGGAGCCAGCCCCGTTCCTCCCTCAGCTTTCTAAGGTCGATCCGCGCATGACGCTCTTTCTTCATATTTTTTTAGCCTCCATTATATGTTACTATTTGTAACCTTTGTTGGTCGCTAATTGTGACATTGGCGAGATAAGAAACCTCCATATCGCATAATTATTAAGACGCCGAGCCAAATTGCCGCTCTTGATCCTCGGCCTTATCCATTGCTGCTACTAATTCAGTTAGTCTGGTTCCGTACATGTTTATTAAATCGACACGGCGCTGAAGTCTCAACTGCTGTTCTTTCATATCGCCGGCCCATTTTTTTAATTCGACGGCATAGTCTTCCAAATCCTCCGCTTTTGTATGTAGTTGCTTTGAGTAGTTGTCCAAGCTTTTAGCGCTGCCTTCAATTTTCTCTTTGATACTATGCGAGATTCTGTATGCCGTATAAAGCGTAACAGCTATAGCCAGCAAGATGCTGCCAGGTATCGTAAATGTGTTGCCTGCTTTTGCACCGCCGTAGACTACTATTAATGCCAGTATCAAAATCGTTGCAGTATGTAGCGCTAAAAAGATAGCAACTATACGCCTTACAGAAATTGGTTTTATCATTTTACTATCTCCTGTTTTAGCATTATGTTGTTGACAGTCGGCCCTTCTATTGTTCAATAAAATCCATTGCTTATATGAAGATAATAAAACCCTCTAGCGGTATAGAGTCAATAGCAAATTTTACACTTTTTTTACAATGTGACAATAATTGTTTTAATATACATTTTATGTTATGATCTTCATAGTCAATATTTTTCTATAGTTAATATGAAAATGTGACAAGGCGCATTATATCCAAACTGCATGTCACAGTTTCTTCTTCGATAAAAGAGTTGGAGAGGGGTTCTTATGAGAAACGGCGAGCTGCTTTCTGTTGGCGATTTTTCAAAATTTGCCCGGACGACCCCGCAAACGCTGCATCATTATGATAAACTCGGTCTGATTTCACCTATAAATCGCGGAGAAAATAAATATCGCTATTATTCAATCAAGCAATTAGCTCTCTGTAATATGGTTCGCTTGCTTCAAAAGCTGGGAGTTTCGCTTGCGGAGATCGATCATTTAAAATACCACCGAACGCCGGAAATAGCGCTGGATATATTGACGCGCCAAATAGCCGAGCTCGATGAAAAAACAAAGAAGCTCGAGCAAGCTCGAAGGCTTCTGAATACCATGCTCCGATCGATTAAATCGGGGCTCGACGCCGACACAACCTCTATTTCTATACGAGCGTTTCCCGCGGAACAGATTATGCTTGGCGACCTTAACGACTATAGTCAAGGCCGAACGGACTATGACGCCCTGTTTGATTTTTACCAAGCAATGCATGCGAAGTGTCCAAACTTGGAATATGAGCTGCAATATCCCGTTTGGGCCGTTTTTTCTGAAGAGCGGATAAGAAAAGGCGACTGGCGTTACCCGGATCGCTATTATTTCTACAATCCCGAAGGGCGGGATCAAAAACCCGCGGCGATATACGCGGTAGGCTATATGCGCGCAGGATATGGACAAAACGCCGCATTATATACGCGTATGACCGAATATATCGATCAAAGCGGCTATGAGATATACGGAGATACATATGAAGAATATCCGCACAATGAAATCTGCGTTACCGATGATACAAACTATCTCTTGCGATTGATGATTACCGTCCGCAAGAAATAACATGCGATACGCGAAAACGGCAGAGAGCTTTCACGTTCTCTGCCGCTTTTCTTCGCCGCGCTTTCTCGGCCATTCTTATCTTGGTGACATTGATTTGTTTCCTCCGCCCTAGACACTCGCGTTCTGAGGCATAACTGCGTGTTGGTCTTCGTTGTCGCCGTCTTTGCGCTTCTTTTTGGAAAGGAACGCAACCATGATCTGTATTATCGCGCCGGCCACATGGAACCACGTCCATCGATCCGTGAAGACCATCGGATTGCGCATGTCTTCCGTCAAGATAAAGAGTATTACCGCCAATAGCGTTATAGCTACGCTTATCAGGCGCCAGAAGCCCTTGCGCTTAAGCTTCTCTTCCTCCTCCGCTTCGCTCTCGCCGGTTATAGCCTTAGCGGCCGCCGCTTCATAAGAAGTCTCGGCGTCTTCCTCGCGCTCCTTCTTGTTTTTGAAGTACAGAACCACCAGTACCAGCATGATAATACCCGTTAGGAGCGTGAGCAGCAGGTTCAGCAGCGCCCACTGGTTTATATTCTCGACCGTAGCCGCCGGTACCGGGTTTTCGGGAATTATTACTTCCGGCGCGTCGAGCGGGATATCGGATGAAGGTATTGTTAGCTGCGGCGCGGGCGCGTACGCCGGGGCCGGGGTTGCCGGAGTCGCTATTAAGGGTACTGCCGGAATTACGGGAATAATCGTCTCTACGGGCGGCGGTTCGGGAGGCGTTGTTCCTTCATTCTCAGGCGGTTCAGGAGGCAATCCGGGTGGCGGAGGCGGCGTCGGGCCTGGAGGAGGCGAGACTTCCGTATCGGGGTTGTATGGGACGTCCGGCGGCCCGTCGTCCCCGGTTACCGTCAGCGTGCCGGGCACGACCCAAATCTCGTAGTTTGGACTGTTCTCGCCCATGTTGAATTTAATGGCTTCCGCATATATTCCAGGCTCTTCTGTTATCGCGATATCGGTGTCAACGTACAGGCTGTAATTAAACGCCGTGTTTTCATCCACCCGGCGGAAATCCGGATGATTCGCAATGCCGCGATAGGCCGTCAGCTCGGGTATCCCGTCGCCTGCCGTCATCGATTCGTCGTTGGCGACCAGCAGTACGACCGCGGGATCTATAATTAGCTTTGCTCCGCCGAAAGTGATCTTCGTGTAGCGATTTTTCGCGTATTCATTATATACGATAGAATACGCGTATTCCCCTACGTCTTCGCCCGGCTCGCGATAGAACTGAAGGCCGAACATTGCAAGCGTATCGCCTCCCGCCAATCCGTTCGCAACCGCATTGGCAAGCAAGTATTCCTGCGTAGGCTCGTCGTCGCCGTAGACTTTTCGGAGGTCATCTTCATCCAAATCCAAACTTATGACCAGTTCTCCCGCCTCTCTGATATAGAGGTCTCCAGGTTTATAGCCGATCACGTAGTTCGGATTCGAATAATCCGGAAGCGCTTTGGCAATTATTACTTTTTCTTGCAGGCCGAGCTTATTGTTATCGCCGCTATTGTATAGCCGATAAGCGTCGTCTTCCTTCGGCGCGTCGAGTTCAGGCATATCGCCCGCGACGAAGTCCTTCCCGTCGACCCGCGTTGTCGTTGCGGTAAGGTCGCCGTCTTCGCCGCCAAGCAGCTTAGTCACGCCGTCCGCCTTAATTGTAATCTCCAGCGGATCGATTGTCAGGCTGCCGACCGTTGGCTGTTCGGTGTCGATAATTACGCTGCTGTTATTGCTTGTAACCGTTGCGGTAACGGGGTACGATATCCCCGCGCGTTCTCCGCCAACGCGGCTGAAGCTGACTGCAACATACTTAAGATCATCGATATTTATCGGCCTCGTATCGCCGTTGCCGAGCTCTACCAGCAGCCACTGCAATGGATCGTAAACCGATTCGGCGTCAATATACGGATCCGCGTCGGAGTAAACCTTGGATAGCTCGGCGACCTTCCAAAGTCCAACGCTAAACGTCAGTGTTGAGACATTGATTACGCCGGGCAAGCCTACTACTATATAGTTGCCGTTTACCGCCGGAATGTTAACCGCTCCGCCAGTTCCGCCGCCGACATTGAACGTGATCGGATACTCGCCGGCCGGAGGATATTCGCCGGCCGGGTGCTCCGCCAGCCATTCGTCGTAGCCGCTATTTACTCTTACGCTTCCGTCAATTATTTCGGACAGCTGCTTCTCGCCGAATAATGGCGTGGCTATGCTCGTTATCCGCTCTAGCGAATTATTGATATAGTATTTTTTGTGGGTATCTCCGGCGTCTATTAGCGCCGTGCCGTACACTGTCTTATAGCTGCCGCCTACGGTTGGGTCGCCGGCCTGTAGCTCGATTTCGAGTGGCGCTATCGTGAATGTGGCTCCTGTGCCTTTCGCTTCGCTTAGTATAATCTCATGCTGCGAAGCCGGATACATATACGCGAATTCGGGGATTACATTTATGGTAGCAAAGATTTCATACTCATCCGCATCTTCGCCTTCAACTCGCTCGGGACCGTCGATTGTGAAGTGTTTCAGGGCTTCGGCTGGCGGCGGCGCAACCCACCAAACGCTTGTATCGGCGGGGTCGCGGTCTCCGTAAATCTTGCCGTCGTCCTTAAGCGCTATCGTCCCTCCCCAAATATTGTCGATCGAGTTAAGATCCGCGTAACGCGCCTCGAATACCATATCGCCAAGTACCGGTTCTCCGACCATATACGCGTCATATTCGTACCCGCTTGGCGCTTGTTTTTTTGCCCAAGAGACAAAGTATTTGCCTTCTGGAGCGTTGATCATAGCCTCTAAGGGCGGCCATTCCTTGCCGAGCGGAGTCTCGTACGGCACAGCGTATTCCTTCTTGGCATTATCTTTGAAAGAACCCTCCCCCGCCTCGAACGCTACAAGATAATCTCTTCGAACCCATTGCGCTACCAGCGTGATATTCTCTGTATTGCCGTCAACCTCGATAGTATCGCCGCCTTGGAAAATTATATCGTCCTTGAACTTCGATTTCCAGCCGGTAAACGTCCAATCCGGGCCATCCGGGTTCTCTGGCTTTGGCGCAACGGTAATCGTGTCGCCTTCATAGTGGAGGAAGAAGCTGCTGGCGTTTAAGCCGTCGGGATAGTGCACTCCTTTTTCCGGAACGCCCATCGCGCTCGCTTCGCCCATTTCATAATATAACCTGATGGAATGCAGCGCTTCGGCCTCGAGCACGATATATTCGATCTCGCGCTGTACCGTATTGCCGCCCTCGTAAAAAGCCGTTCTGTTCCAGCCGCTCCAGCGGAAGCCGCTTGGCGGCTCCACGGGCCACGCCGGGAACGCGGACTCGGGAATTGCCGCGCCGTCCGAAATTAAGGTTCCGTACCGGACATCGGTAATTTGGTTGCTCGGATCGAAGTCTTTATAGGTGTCGCCGTACCTGTATTTGAACCTAATCGTCGATTTCTTCGGAATCAGCCTCGCTTCCAGCGTCAAGCTCTCGCTGACACTGTCAAAGATCGCGTCATCAATGGACGTTACTTCTTTGCCGTCGTTATCGCCGCCTTTTACAAACCAGATATTGTCCCAAGCTTCATAGCCGTTGTACTGTCCGGCGATTGGCATGTTGCCCGTAAAATCGTCGCCTAGGAAAAGTATTTCCGTTGGAAATTGATGCAATAGCATCCCCGTTTCGCCGTCGACGACATTGAAGCTTATCGAGACATTGCCCTTCGATTCCCACTGCGCGGTAAGCGTAACGTCGGCGGACGGCATTTCGAACCATTGTGGGCTATTATACGTGAACCCGTCATAATCCGATTTCCAACCTACAAAGTTGAACCCTTCGAGCGTAGGCTCTTCGCCCGAAACGGCGATCTCGCTGCCGGCGTACGGATAGGACACTTTTGCAGCGGGGCCTCCGATTCCGCCGTTTACGTCGTAGGCAAGCTTGAATTTCTCTATCTCCGTGCCGCGCAGGATCAAGGTTTCGTTGCCGCCAACCTCGTCCCTTGTGCTTACGAAAACGTCGTCCCAATCGAAAACATAATTCGGATATCCCGCCGGGAAGCCCGGCTTCGGAATAGTCCCTACGCCCATCCCCAACGTTGCGTCCTTGTACGCTTCGCCATAATCGGAATCGACCAATACTCCGTCGATCCAAAGCTGGAATGTCACAGTGTATTTTTCAAGCTCCCACAGCGCGGTTACGGTTGTATCGCGCTGAACGTTCAGATATTCGGATTCGGGCGTATTCCAGCCTTTGAATATATAGCCCGGACGCACAGGGTCGGAAGGCGCCGGAACGCTTCCGCCTTTGGCTACGATCTGCTCCTTGAGCGTTTCGTAGCCTCCGATGTCGTCGTTCCACGTTTGGAAGATTACCCTGAAGTTGTTGTCGTCGATAGCGCCGCCGTCGCCGATTGTTATCGTAGTGTCGTCTCTAAGCTCATTGCCTTGGATAGCAACTATTACTTTAAATTCGCGCGTCCCATCGTAGCTGGTGATTGTATAAGTTTCGGCTTTGGTTCCGGTTACTTTTTCGACAATCTCTTTCCCGACTTCAATGAACTCGCCTTGCGCGTTTCGCTCGAAAACAAAGATGTCTATACCGCTGGCGCTCGACGCCGATTTTGTAACGCGGATCTTTATATTGCCTTCGATAACCTCTATAACGCCGCCCGCGTTTATATCGTCCTTACCTATATTATACAGCCAAACCGCCGTAAGCTCCTGTGGCCCGACCGCCCTTGCGGGGATATAGCCATATTTATCCAACGTGGGATGCTTGGGCGTCCAGCCGACGAACGTATAGCCGTCCGGCAAGCCGGTTTCAATCGGGGGGATCGGTATGATCCCGTCGCCGAAGCTATAGCTCTTGGGCAGGTCTTCGTAGTTGTCTACGTCTATTGCGCCCTCGACGCTATACGTGATAGGCCATGTCGTCGGCTCCGCCTCCATGGGCATAATCGCCATCGCCAGCGCCGCCGCCGTTACATCCACGGCCGTAACGGCCATCTCGCCGTTGACTGACGTATCGCCGCCGTCGAACTCCTTGGGCCACATTGCCATTGAATCTACGCTTAGCTCGGGGAACTCCAGCGCGCCGAACTCCGTGCCGTAGTCGTATTTGCCCGAATCGATAAAAGCGCCGTCCCTAGTATAGAACGAAACGGGGTAGCTCATAAGCTTCCTCGTTGCCGTTAAAATCTCGTCGCTGTCCACAACGTCGCCGCTATCCTCAAACTGATCTTCGCGCCATTTGTAGTCCCATTTCGCGGTGTCGCGCGGGGCATCCTGCAATACGGCGTGCAAATGCGTGCCTGCGTTGTACAACCCGCTGCCGAGCGTTTCGCCTTCGGACATGAACTGTACAAAGTACTGCATGGGCTCCGAGTATTCAGTGCCCTTGCCTCCCTCGTTATCCAGTTCGGCGTCCTCGGGTTCGCCGCCGCCTTCGCCGGGTTCTCTGCCATCGTCAGGCTCCTCGCCCACCGTTAGCCCATCGTCCTCTTCGGCCGGAGGCTCCACGACCGCCGGCTTCTCGACCGCGGGCTCTTCAACCCCAGGCTTCTCAACCGCAGGCTCCTCAGCCGTAGGTTCCTCAGCCGCAGGTTCCTCATTAGGCGCCTCCAGAGCCGCAGGCGCTTTGCCCGTATCCGCGAGCGTCGCGAACGGCAAAATGCCCGCTATCATGAAAATGACAATGATTGCCGATAGCCATCGCATATTCTTCTTCATCATGCACACCTCTTAATCAATTTCCTATTATGTTTGATTTTTTCGGTGTGTCATGAAAGCCATAAAATTATGTACGATCTAAAATTCAGCGCAAGGACGATTAACTATAATATACCTGGACATGCTTTCTATTAATGTCAGATTATTCTCCTTGATCTTATTATACTTATTTCCAGAGGATTTTCAAGAGATTTCGGCTTGGCCTATGTCACAATTTTGTAAAAGTATTGTATCCTAAGAAAAGTCAAAAGCAAGCGTATCGCGCTTATCTGTATCATCTCAAGCCTTAGGCGAATACAATAATACAGCAAATCTTTATGTTCCGCCATACATACCGGCGGAAGAGTAAAAAAGCCTATTAACAACATAGCCGGGCGGCAGACTTGCCGCTTTGATTGCCTATGTAAATAGTTATGCAAAGGGAGATACGCTATGGCATTGGTTCAAGGCAAGGTAGTTTATGACGACAACAGGAATAATGACGGAAAAGGCGACGGTATTCAAAACACCACGGTCGTCTTGCAAAGAATCGACTCCGATGGCGCGGCCACGGGCCATACCGTCGCCGTAAATACGAACGAAAACGGGGATTATACGTTTAGAGACGTCCCGCAAGGCAAGTATCAGATCGTCGTGTACCATGGCTACGATAAGCTGCCAAATCCGAATTCTTCGGACGTAACGTACGATTCAGGCTCTGCTCAGGATATGATCAACGGCGGGATTGCGCCGCCTAAAAGTTCCATAAAAAACCCGAAGCCCGACTCGACGAAAAACGATTTTGTAAACGAGTCGACGATGATCGGCGATGTTACCGGCGACTGGAAGGTAAATACATTCAACGTCGGCCCGGTCAAAGAAACGGGCTTTGGAAACAAAATACAAAGCGGCGTGAAGATTGACCCGGAAAAGCCGGATAATTTGATAACGGGCTTGGACGGGGGTAATTTCGGAACCTTGCCTACAACTTCCCGCGTAAATACAAGGGCAGACACCGCGCCCTACGATATGGGCGCGGATTCAAAATTCACCTTTACCAACAAGCCGCCCGCCGCCGGGCAATATATGATTACAAACACGCGGCTATGGCGCTCGGACGCGCTGGACGGCTCGGGCAACTGGTGGAATCTTTCGGATCATACTACAGGCAACGAGACGGGTAGGTTCGCCATAGTCAACGGCGACAAGGACGGACAGGTCGTCCTATCACAAAAAGTGAGCGTCGACCCGAACAGCGCCTATCTTGTGAGTATCTGGCTTGCGAATATTATGAAACTGGCCGGATACGGCATAGAAGGAAGCAAGGATTACCCGTACAAAAAATTTATAGAACCGCGGCTTAAGTTTCAAATCGTCGACAATAATAACCATATACTGTACGACCAATCGCTGGGCGCGGACATGGTCGCTGATATCCATGAGTCCGAGTGGAAGCAGTTCGGCGATATCATACAAACGAAAGCCGATACTGAATCGATTACGATAAAGCTCATCAGCACGGGCAAGGAGGGCGACGGTAACGACTACGCTATAGACGACCTGACGCTGCATAAGGTCATACTGCCGTCCGGCCTTGCCATGAAAAAAGAAGCCAATAAAACCACCGTCGCGATCGGCGATACTATCACGTATACCATCAAGATGAAAAACGTGTTCGACCGCGATATGACGAAATTGAGGATTGACGACCCTTTGCCGCCCGAGCTGCAGTTCGTCGAAAAGTCCGTCAAGATCGACGGCGCGGCACACGAAGACTACAATCCGAATACCGGCTTCCCCGTCGCCGAGACTATCGCCAAGGGGCAGGAGATAACCGTCACATTCGACGCGAAGGTGGTTTCAGACCCCAGCCCGAATGCCATCGTCAATACCGCGACGGCGACGTATAACTACAACTATATCGAAGAAAACGCGCCGACACCAATATCGGAGTCGGGGTCAAGCACGCCGATTAACGTCCAGAAAAGCGCGGATCTTAGCATGGAAGTGAAGGTGGATAAGGACAACCCGAGGCCCGGCGAGGAGATAAGCTATACTATAACCAACAAAAACACGGGCCCCCAAGCGGCGGAAGCGCCGATACTGAGCTATACGCCGCCCGCGAATATTACCGATATAACGTACAGCCTCGACGGCGGGAAAACTTTTGCCCCATGGCCGGACGACAAGAAAATCACGCTCGAAGACATTCCGAGCGGCGGTAGTAAAGAAGTAATCATCAAGGGTAAGGTTCCGGAAGACAGCGCCGGAATGATCAATAACCATTTTGTGATCGACAGTCCGACCCACGACCCCACCGATAATAACTTTTTTGACTATGGTTCAACCATACTGCCGGTCGCGGGGCTTAAGGTTACTAAAACCGCCGACAAGGCGACCTACCTGCCCGGCGAAACGATAATCTATACGAGTACCGTGGAAAATAGCGGCCCCGCCGCCGCGAAAGCGCCGAGCGTCAGCGACACGGTGCCTCCGAACGTCGTGGGCGCGGAGTATAGCAAGGACAACGGCGCGACATGGAGCAAATGGGAAGGTACGCTTGCTTTGGACGACATCGCGCCCAAAGCCGCGGCAACAGTGCTGATTCGCGGTACTGTCGCGACGGGCGCGACGGGCAGCTTGAATAATTTAGCGACCGTTACCACTTCGACGCCGCACCCGGACGGCGTGACAGGCGCGTGGACGGGAACAACTCAAGGCAACGGCGACCCGGCGGTCGGCAACATTGCTAAGCTGACTTCGACGAAGACGCCCGATAAGCCGACGTATCTCCCCGGTGAAACGATCATCTACACGATTGCGATTAAGAACGACGGCACAGCGGCGGCTGCCGCCCCGACGATTACGGATACGGTCGGCGAAAACGTCGAGAACCCGGAGTACAGCGCGGACGGCGCGCCTTGGGCGGCTTGGACCGGCACGGCGACACTCGCCGATCTTCCGGCGGGAGCGACTTCGACCGTCGTTATTACCGGTAAAGTTTCCACCGGAGCGACGGGCAGCTTAAATAACACCGCTACCACCACTACGCCAACACCCACACCGGCGGGCGCGTCGGGAGTAAGCACCGGCACTACGGCCACAGGCCCAACCGGCCCGAACGGAGCCACGGGTGTTACCGGAGTCACCGGCGCGACCGGTTCAAATCAAAACCCGTCGGTTACGGACACCGCCGACGTTACCACCGTTAAGACTTCCGACAAAGTAACCTACATGCCCGGAGACCCCATAACTTACACCATCACCGTAATCAACAAAGGCCCGGCGGCGGCGAAAGCCCCGACCGTTTCCGATACGGTTCCGAGTAATGTACA
>DBDD01000317.1 GCA_002293365.1 Christensenella sp. UBA941
TTTTATTTGCAGGACTCCATTATCACGCTGGGGAGGGTAGCATGTTATGGAAGATAAAGCAAACTTCTGCAAGGCGTTATTTTACTATGCTTCCGCGTACGGAACGATCCATCGAAATAGCTATAGCCACAAGAACGAAAATACCAAAAACGATATTTTGCCAGAAAGCGTCCACGCCGATGAAATTCATGCCGTTTTGTATGATCGATACGGTGTATACGCCCAGAATCGTGTTCAATACACTGCCTCTGCCGCCAAGCAGCGAAGATCCCCCAAGCACGATCGCCGCAACAATGAGCAAGGTAAACGAATCTCCAACCGTAGGGGCGGAGCTGCGCAGCTTAGCGGCTAGAAAGAATCCGCCAAGCGCCGCGCAAACGCCATTAATGGAAAAAATAGTGACTTTGATGCGGTCGACCTTTATACCCGCGATGCGGGCGGCGCGCTCGTTGCCGCCAATAGCGTATATGGATTTTCCTATAATCGTATGCGAGGCCAAAAAATAGCTTAGGAGCAGCGCCGCCAGCGAAAGTACCAGAGGCAGACCCACTACGCCAAAGGAAACCCGAAACCATTCGATGGCGCCCCACATACTCTTTGGCACCGCAATCGGCGCTTCCGACAATAATAGCGCAACGGACTGCCAAACCGACATGAAGCCCAGCGACGCGATAAAAGAAGGCACCTTGAACTTAACATGCACTAAACCCAACAACACGCCCGATAAGGAACCGAAAATCGCGACGAAGATCAGCGCGGCTACGGCAACAACCGCCGGTGACGGCGATATATGTCCATAGTCGCGCAAAATAATGACAACAAGCACGTTAGCGACTGAACAGACGGAGCCCATTGATAAATCAATAGACCCGAGCAGCAGAATCATTGTCATCCCGGCGGACATAACCATCAAGGGCGCGGAATCGCTCAGAAGCGTGCGCAAATTCGCTGTCCCCAGAAAATTTTTTTGAAATAGCGAGAAAATGACGATGAGCAGGATCAAAGCCGAAAAGCTGAACACTTTAACGACGGTTTCGCGCATTTGCATACGATTTCCCTTGATTGCGGCCGCAAGCCTTTTCATGTCAGTAGCTCCTTTACATCATTGCGCTGATGATATCTATATGATCAGGTTTTTTATCGGCGGCAACCTCAAATTCCCCAGTAATCATACCGTCTTTCATTACGAGTATGCGGTTGCTCATACCGATGCTCTCATCCAGCGTATCGCCTAGAAGAATGACGGCTTTGCCGTCGGCGACCATATCGCGTATGAGCGCGTAGATCTCCTCTTTTGCGCCGACGTCCACACCGCGCGTAGGATGATTTAGAATGAGTATGTCACACAGGCTGGCTAGCGCGCGGGAGAATACCACCTTCTGTTGATTGCCGCCCGAAAGCTGCATGAGCAGCTCTTTCGACCCGCTGGTCTTGATACGAAGCCTTTTTATCCACTCGTTTGCTTGAAGCCGCAGAATTCTTTTTTGTATGACTCCTGACTTCGAAAGCATTTCCAAGTTCGACAAGGCTATATTGTCCTCAACGGAACGGGTGCGAATAATCCCCTCCGCAAGGCGCTCTTTTGGCACCATCAGTATGCCGCGCTTCAGCGCCTGTGCAGGCGATTTAAAGCGCACGGCCGCACCGTTTACAAGCAGCTCCCCGGAAGTGGGCTTTTCGTCGCCGCAAAGCACTTCGCAGACACCTTCCTTGCCAGAACCCACTACACCGCACAAACCTAAAATCTCACCCTTATACAGCGAAAAACTGATATTTTTAAATACCCCCATAAGCCCCAGATTTCTCGCTTCAAGCACGACTTCTCCGCGGGGGGCGGTTTTACGGTCCAGTTTATAGTACTCGCTTGTAGTACTATGGCCAACCATCATCTCGTATAATTTCTTTTCGCTTGCTTCCGTTGTGGGCAAATCGCCGGCGCACGTACCATCTTTGAATACATAGATGCGATTCGTGACTGCAATGATCTCTTCGAGACGGTGTGAAACAAAGATGACCGAATGCCCCAAAGCAACTATTTTGCGCATATGCGTAAACAAAGTTCCGATCTCGTCCTCGTTGAGCACGGAGGTAGGTTCGTCCAGAAGCACAAGGCATTTCCGGCCGCCGCAGCGCTTGGTCACGTTTAATACTTTAGCTATTTCCACCATCTGCCGCGTAGCAAAATTCAAATCGCTGACTTTCTTTCGCGCGGGGATATTTTCATTGCCGATTTCCTTCAGGACATCTTCTGTTCTGCGATAGAGGTTAGGCCAGTTTATGACGCCGAAACGTCGAAAATCTTTTTCGTGACCGAAAAATACGTTTTGACCTACGGATAAATTGACGATCAGCGATTGCTCCTGAAAAACCATGCCTACGCCCGCCGCGTTGGCTTCAAGAGGGTTATGCGGGGCATAGGGGGCGTCGTGCATGAGCATGGACCCGCTTGAGCAGCCTTCGGAGCCGATGATAATCTTAAGCAAGGTGGACTTGCCGGCGCCGTTTTCTCCGACCAATCCAATAATTTCACCTTCATATACATCAAGGTCTACGCCCTTTAACGCGTGGGTAGCCCCATAGTTCTTTGATATCTCTTTTGCGCTGAAGAGCAGTTTTCTTTCCATAACGGCTACCTCCTATTTGCTTATGACCTTTGCGCCGCGGGTCATGGTAAGCGCGACCGCGATAAGCACGATGAGACCCTCGATGCCCGTTTTAATGTATGGATTAACGCCAAGCAGGATAAGGCCGTTCGTCAGCACAGTCATAATGAATACGCCGATAATGGTATTGAATACCCCGCCTTTGCCGCCCGCCAGCGAGGTGCCGCCTATAACGACAGCCGCCTGAGCCGGAAACATGAGGCCGTCGCCAATCATAACCTGACCTTGGCCCAGGCGGATCGCACCAAGCACACCGGCAACTCCGAAGCAAAAACCTGCGAGGACAAATACAAGGATCTTCACCCGCTTTGCGCTGACGCCAACAGCTACCAGAATGGCCTCATCAGTACCCACGGCATAAACATGCCTTCCAAACGCGGTATATTCCTGAATAAACACGCATATGGCAAATACTATGAATGCCACCCATGTGATAAACGGAATATTAAGAAAGCCGATTTTGGGCAGCTGCAGAATCAAGGGATCCGAAATTACAGGCGGGATGCCCGCGTAAGCCACCATAGCAATTCCCTTGCAAATATACATAAATGCGAAGGATACCATGAAGGAAGGAATCTTTAAATAAACATGAACGACGCCAATCAAAAAACCCACAAGAACGCTGCTTAATATCGCTAAGGCCATCCCGCCGATCCCCATATCGAACTGAGCAAACCGGCTGTTGAGCACGAATATCGCCATCAACGAGCCGGACATGCCGACCGTTCCGTTTATAGACAGATCAATACTGCCTATCATGATAACAAAGGTCAACCCCAGCGCAACCAGCAGCGGAATCGCTAATTGGTTGAGGATGGAAATCAGGTTTCTTAATGAGGCGAAGTCCCCGCCGCACAGAATTGAAAAGCCCGCGACCAAAACGGCCAGCACAATAGTTGGCGCAAGCTTCATGACCCGCGCCTTCTGGTTTTCCTTTTGGATTTTTGATACGAACTCTTCGCTGATAGTCAGTTCTGATTGCCGTCTGTTCATTTTTTCCTCCTTAACGAGGTGAAAACGGGGACAGAAGAGCAACGCTTCTGCTTCCTATCCCCGTTTGGATCGATTACCATTCTTTAAGCGTGGAACAGAAAATCCAACAGTGGCTTAGTCGGCTTTGCAGTCGAAGATGCGCGAAAAATCAAAGCTCGGCAGCGTTCCCGCGAGAAAATCCGCGGCATTATCCTTCGTAACAAGCACAAAGGGCGTCGCGAAGTCCCGGAAATCTTCTGGGAGAGCGCTCACATCGAGAAGACCGATCCATGCCGCGTAGCAAATCGCCAGCGTATAACCGCCTTGCAAATAGCCGTTCATTGAAACGGTAACAGTTACTTCGCCGTTTTTAACAGCTTCAACGACGTCGGGATTGGCGTCCACACCGGCAACGCATACCTTCCCTTTGAGCCCAACCTTGTCCAAGGCTTGAAGCGCGCCCGTGACCATATTATCGTTTGCGCACCAGACGCCGCCGACGTCCGGATGTTGGTTAAGCCATGTTTCTACCAATGCCAGCGCTTCGGTGGTATTCCAGTTGCCGGTGTCGCGTCCCGCGACTTCAATATCGGGATATTCCGCCAAAGCCTGCTCCAAGCCTGCGGCGCGAGCGTTAGAGGCGGTATTGCCCAGCATTCCTTCGCAGACAAATATTTTGCCCTTGCCGCCCATGGCGTCAAACAGCGCTTTGGCAATGCTGTAGCCGGCCAGCGTGTTGTCCGGAGAGGTATGAATAACCCAGTTCGGGGTTAAATCCATCGGGCCGACGTCGTCAGCGCGATTAAACGCCGTACCAATAAAGCCGCCTGACTCCGCCATTGCTTCCGCAAGAGAATAGGCTATGGCATTCTCGTTTGGATCGGAATAGGCGATCGCGTTTCCGTTTGCTTTAGCGGCGAATTGGCGCATGTTGTCGACTTCCTTATCGTTTGAGCCGCCCGAATCCAATACCTGCATCTCGTATTTCTGGCCTATGGAATCAAGATACTGCGCAAAAAGCTCCATTCCCGCTCTGATTGTTGAAATGTAAGGATTTTCCACACTGCGGATCGAGATGGCCAAATATAATGTTTCATCTAACTTCTCCTGCGGAATCTTGGAAGGGTCTATGACGAACTCCTTAAAATCGACAGGGTTGGAGGCGGCGGGTGCGGCCGGCGCTG
>DBDD01000289.1 GCA_002293365.1 Christensenella sp. UBA941
TGGATATCATCATTTTCACCATCATCACAGTAGATGACACCGTTACGTGTGCATAGCCGCCTTGTAGCTCGACATGCAAAGGCTGTCCGATACGATTTCCACCAAAACCATATCGTCTCCCGCATCCGCCGTAGGGAGCTCGAATTCTTCGAGCCTGAGATCTTTTTCTCCGTAGAGCCGTACCGCTTTGGTTTTCATAATATTATCTCCTTTATTCCCCGCTCATGGTCGATCAGCGCCCATGCGGCGTCGATTAGATTTCCGAACTTCGGGTCTTCCATAGCCTTGCAGACGAAATCCTGCCGGGGCGAGTTGATATCCTCGCCGCTGATTTGGTAAAAGTGATGTTTTTCACACAGCGCGCGAAGGCGCGCCAGCTGCTTTTCTGTATTGCGCGGCGGCATATAAGTGATTGCGCGTACGTCATAAGCCCGCAAGACCTCGAAGAGTTCGTCAAGATATTCGTCTTCGAACTTTTGCGCCGCTTTGTCGCCGGTGACGCTTTCGCCGACGTCGCCCAGATAAGCGTAGCAGAAGACGCCGCCCGTCTCCTTTGCAAAGGCGGCCGCTTCCCGAAGCGTCATGCATTCTTCTTCTGCCGGAATATATACGCGCGGTATGAACGCGCTTTTTAATATTCCCAACAGGTCGAACTCGTAATATGGGCTTTCCGTATCGAGAAGAAGCCCCTCTTGCTTTTTTGAAAGCCCGACGCCGAGCGTAGGCAGCAGCTCCAATACGGCCTGGCCGCGTCCGCCCCCGATAAGCTTTTTGGCAAGCGCGAACATCAAATGCCGCTCCGTTACGGAGCCGCCGTTGGCATATTCGGATAGAGGCAAGACGTCGCGTTCAAAATCGAGCGCCAGGCTGCTTTCAAGCAGCGCATTAACTCTTAGGAGCATAGCGCGGTTGCGCTCGTTCCGCTTTTCGCGCAACGGCGTGAAGACTCTCTGGACGAGTTCGATGCAATTGTGCGGCACGGCGTGCAGCGTCATGTAGCTGCATCCGATCTGATCGGGGTTATTAGTGCGCCGCTTTTCCAAGGGCGTACCCGCCATGCTAACCCGAAACTCGATCCCCACCGTTGTGGGGATGCCTATTATATCTCCGGCCTCGATGAACTCCTGCGCGCCGCCCATCGAATCGTGATCCATGATCCCCGCCGTACACAGCCCCGCCGCGCGCGCGCTATAGGCCGCCGCGGTAGGGGAGTAGGGCGAAAAGGAAAACGTGGAGTGGATATGGTTGTTTATATAGCGCGCGTCGGGCGCGGGCAGCGCCGGGCCGTTTCGGGCCAGTTCTTTCAGCGCGCAAAGCCTTTGCGCCTTTTCGGGCGCGTTTAGTTTCGCTAATATGGATGCTTCGATCATCTATGTCCTCATCTCAACATGTTCTGCCCGCCGGTAACGGGAATCGCCTGGCCGGTTTCGTAGGCCTGCTCGATAGCGTAGAGGATGGCTCTTGAGACGTCTTCCGGCGTACATCCGCGCCGCATAGGAACCTTTGCCTCGTAAAAACGCTTAACGTCGTCTATGCTCTTTGCGCCGGGTACCTTGCCCGCTTGTAAATATTGCACGAAAAGCCCGCGCTCCGGGTCGCACCAGAGCGGCCCGTCCAAGTAATTGCCGGGACAAACGGCGTTAACCTTTATATTGTACGGGCAAAGCTCCAGCGCGAAGCTTTGCGTTAGACCGATGCCGCCGAACTTGCTGCCCGCGTAGGCGAAGTTTTTGTTGCTGCCCTCAAGGCCGGATTTGGAGTTGACCTCGATTATGTCGCCAATCCAGTTTGGATCGGCCGCGTGCTGCGCCTTCATGACGCGGCTTGCGTATTTCGCGCCGGTAAAAAACGCTGTATAATTCACGGCCGTAACGAACTCAAAGTCTTTCTTCTCCAATTCGTCGAGGCTGCCGGCTCTAAGTACGCCCGCGTTGCTGATATAGACGTCCAGCCCGCCGAAACGCTCGACAGCTTGGGCGATCATATCCGCGACGCTTTGCTCGTCTGCAACGTCGGCCTTGATGGCAAACGCGCGCTCTCCGAGAGCGGCCGCCGTTTCCTTTGCGAGCGGCTCGTTTAAGTCCGCCACGGCGATCATGGCCCCTTCTTTGTATAGCTCTTCGGCGATACCCTTGCCGAAGCCTTGCGCCCCGCCCGTTATAAGGACGATCTTGCCCCCGATACGCCCCGGAACGCGCTCCCGCAGGTGTACGCGCTCCGCAGCTACACGCTCAACGCGTTCTAAATCGATCATGTTTTTTCTCCCATAAGCGTTAATAGTTTAGCGTACGCGTCGTCCCACGCCTGCGAAGGATTTGGTGTGAATTCTTCGATATCGCACGAGCGTTTAACGACTAGGCGCACGTCTTCGATACCCGAAAGCTCGCCCAGAGCGACTGCCTGCATCAAAACATTGCCCATTGCAGCGCCCTCGATGGGGCCGGTAATGACGGGCCGTTTGGTGCTGTCCGCGGCCATTTGGTTCAATAGCTTGTTCTGGATACCGCCGCCCACGATTTGGAGCGCCGTAAGCGGCTCTCCCTTGATTTCTTCAAGGTCTTTTAGCGCCATGCGGTATTTAAGCGCGAGGCTTTCATAGACGCAGCGCGCGACTTCGCCGACGCTTTCCGGGACCTTTTGGCCCGTATTCGCGCAATAGCGCCGCACCTTATTGATCATATCCCCGGCGGCGAAAAATTCCGGCCTGTCCGGGTCGATGATGGAGACGAGCGCCGGCGCGCCGCTTGCCGCGCGCACGATATCGTCCCAGCTAAGGCTTTGACCTTGGCGCAGCCATTCCCGCCTGCATTCCTGGATGATCCAAAGGCCCATAATATTTCTAAGCGGGCGGAAACCGCCCTGTACCGTACCCTCGTTTGAAAAGTTGGCCTGAAAGACCGAATCGTTAAGCGCGGGGGTATCCGTTTCCACGCCGAAGAGCGACCACGTTCCGCTGGAGCAAAACGCAAAGTTTCCTTTTCCGGGAATAGCCGCGACGGCGGAAGCCGTATCGTGCTCGCCGACAGCCGCGAAAGGCACGGGATCGAGGCCGGCGCTTTTCGCAAGCTCGCCTGTAAGCTTCCCGCGCAGAGAACCCGCTATTTGTATGTCCGTAAAGATGCGCGGCAAGCCGAGCTTGTCGATGAGCTCATAGTCCCAGTCGCGAATGATAGGGTTGTATAGCATGCTCGTCGTCGCGAACGTGTATTCCGTGCCGATCTCGCCTGTCAGGCAATATGCGAGAAGGTCGGGCAGGAAAAGCAGCGTTTTGGCGTATTCGAGCGAGGCGTCCCCTTCGCGTTTGCGGCGATGTAGCTGATAGATGGTGTTGAAGCAAAGGTGAGCTATGCCGGTGTGGTCAAAAAGCTCCCGCCTGGAGACCGTTTCCCAAACGGGGAGCATATCTTCGTCCGACATGTTGCGGTATGAATGTACCTGAGAGATTAGCTCGCCGTTTTTATCCAGCAAGCCGTAGTCCACGCCCCAAGTGTCTATGCCAAAAGCGTTCGGCTGAATCCCTTGGCGCGCGGCGGCTTCAAAGCAAGCTACCGCGTTTGAGTATAGATGCATGATATTCCAATAGAGC
Organism: Christensenella sp. UBA941; assembly: GCA_002293365.1. GTDB lineage: Bacteria > Bacillota > Clostridia > Christensenellales > UBA941 > UBA941. The sequence goes on from DBDD01000289.1 coordinate 3,587, forward strand.
TTTCCCCGTAAGGAGATATACGGGTTTTCAAAGCGATGGAGCTCGGAAAGCGTAACCCGCTCGCCGTCAAACGCGCCAAGTATGCCGCGCCCGTTGCTTGCGCCGAAGTCCAGCGCCAGAAGATTGAGCGTACTAGGCATTATTATCCTCCTAGCTTAACATATATCTTGTAGGGGCGCGCATTGCGCGTCCGTGGGAATCAAGACGCCGCGCGGTTTTCGCGGACGCGCAATGCGCGCCCCTACAGTATTGGGTCAATTAATCATCGCGTTCTTAGTTAATAGCTACTTTTTCCCCGCAAGCGACTTCCGGTATTGTTCGCTTTCCCAGTTTGCGATGAAGCCGCGCGCGGCCTCGCCCATGACGGATAACGGCTTGTTTGCGCGCTTTAATGTGGAAACGATAAACGTTACCGCCAAGAGCGTTTCCTCGATGATTTGCGCCCGTTGGCGACTCATATTGTAGGCCAATACGCCGTTTTCGGCGTCCCATACGCAATGATCCGCTTCGGGATTCGCGCCGAAGGAAAACGTTCCGTTTAAAAAAACGAGCTGATCCGGATATAAAGGCTCGCGCAGCAGGAATGTTTCGCTGTACGCGCCGCTTTTTAACTGCTCTAAAAGGAACGGCGTATTACTATGATATATGCTTTCGACAATATCCGCAAGGTAGGCAGCTGGAAATGCGCCGCCATCCATTCCAAAAAAAGCGGCTATCCGGTCGTTGACGTCTTTATGGATCGAAAGGGCGCTTTCGGCGTCCTCATTATGGACGATCAAGCCGTGATTGCGCATGAAAAGAACGGCCGGACGTTTACCGCAAGCCTCCAAGCGGCGCAGTTCGTCCCGAACGGCGAAGGTTAGCCGCGCGCCGGGGTTAACATAGGGTACGACGCCCCATGTATAGTGCGTTCCCGCGAGCGCCCCGGCCGCTATGGCCTCGCAGTCGTCGCAGCAGGCCGCAAGATTCGCGTATACGCTGTGTGAATGTAGAACATATGTATCCAAAAGAGAGTGGAAGCCGGCTTCTACGGACGGCCGCAGCGGCGCGAGGCCCTCGATGGTTTGCGTCGCGTCTTTTGCTTTTGCTGCGCCGGCCTTTTCGACGTCCTCGAATTGTTCCGGTTCGCTTGAACTGTAGAACGCGCGCAGCGGCTCGTATTCGAGTACGGCGTAGGCCGCGTCCGGACGGATATCGGAAAGGCAATAGCCCGAGGCCTTGATTGCCATCATGCCGCCTTTGAGCTTTACGGAGGTATTGCCGCCGCCGCCCTGTACATAGTCGGCGCGCGCGCCCGCACAGAGGCTCATTTTTGTGAAAGCTTCGAGGGCGTCTTTGTTGTGAATAAAAAAGTTAGACATTATGCCACCTATGGTTTTTAATAGCTAAACAAGCGATGATTAAAGGGTGTTTATGTAGGGGCGGATGGCGATCCGCCCGTAAAACCGAACCTGTAGGAATTAATCCGGGACGATTGCCATCGTCCCCTACAGGATTGGGTTATTAACAGGCAGTTACCAAATTTTGCCCCGAAACGCGCAAGGCGCGTTTCGGGGCAATGGAGATTGTTTTTTGGTTTAGTAGATGCTCGCCCATTCTTCGATATTGGCGGGTTCGAATTTGAAGGGAGGCCCAAG
>DBDD01000204.1 GCA_002293365.1 Christensenella sp. UBA941
TGCTGGCGCAAAAGGCGTTCTCCATGTTCTATTTTTATCCGCTGATCGGGCAATATCTGGACGGTACGGCGGCCAGCGGACTATATGAAGCGCGTCTAGGGGCGCGTATGGGTAAAGAAACGCACATATTCTCCCCCGCTTACAAACGGGAAGATTTCGGCCGGATTACGGAGCTTTGCGGCCATATCGTGTTCAACTCCTTCAAGCAATGGCGCGAGCTCGGCCCACAAGCCATCAAGGCAGGCTGCTCCTCCGGCATGAGAATTAACCCCGAGCGCTCCACACAGGCAAAGGCCATATACGACCCATGCGCCCCCGGCTCTAGGCTTGGCGTAACGCGCTCATATTTTGATGAGAGTTTTTTTAGCGCCCTTGAAGGGCTGCACTTTCATACACTCTGCGAGCAAAACGCCGACGCGCTTGAAACGACGCTCAGGGCCGTGGAGGAGAAGTTTGGCGCGTTCCTGCCGCGCATGAAATGGCTTAATTTCGGCGGCGGGCACCATATCACACGCGAGGATTATGATAAAGAAAAGCTTATAGCTCTCGTGCGCCGCTTTCGGGAGAAATACGACGTAGAGGTTTACTTGGAACCTGGCGAGGCCGTCGCGCTCAACGCGGGCTTCCTGGTGTGCTCCGTAATGGATATAGTTGAAAACTCGGGCGTACATAACGCGATACTCGACGTCTCCGCCGCCTGCCATATGCCGGACGTACTAGAAATGCCTTACCGCCCGCCGCTTTTTAATAGTGGGCAGCCTGGGGAAAAGGCTTACACTTATCGCTTGGGCGGACCGACTTGCCTTGCCAGCGATATCGTAGGCGACTACTCCTTCGGCGCCCCCCTAAAAGCCGGGGATAGGCTTGTGTTTTCAGACATGGCCATATATACGATGGTAAAGAACAATACATTCAACGGCATGCCTTTACCGGCTATATACGCTGCGGAAAACGGCGCGCTCAAGCTTGTGAAGACTTTTAGGTATGAGGATTTCGAATCGAGGCTATAAAAACGCTACAGCCCGCATAGGCCAAACCTAGCGCCCAAGGGCCGCAGCACGTTCCTTCCCGCCGGGTTTGGAGCATATATCGACAACGAGTATACAATTATGCTAAAATTTGCACATGACAAACGAAACGCCGAAAGAACCCGAATTAATTCCCTCCGACTTATACCCCTGGCAGCAAGACTGTCTCGGCGTTTGGTTCAGGCATAACTGTCGCGGCGTTGTAAGTGCTGTGACAGGCAGCGGAAAGACCAAGCTGGCCGTTCACGCGGCCAAGCTTTTGCAAGCGAAACTGCTAGATAGTGGCAAGCGGCTGAAAATATGCATCGTAGTGCCCAAGACGTTTTTGCTTAAGCATTGGCGGGAAGCGTTCCTGCGCGAGGGCGTCGCGGTCCGGAATGATACCGGCGTGTATTGCGGCTCACACAAGGACAATCCTTCCCGCTCTGTTATGATTTATCTGCTTAATTCCGCCCGGTATACCCTCGCGCGGCGCGTGCTTGCAGATATTCGCGCGGGCTGGAACGTGCTGCTTATCGTTGACGAATGCCATCATCTCTCAGGCGAAAAGAATCGAAAAATACTCGAATTTTTTCCAAAGCTCGAACAGGATGCCGAACGGTTTCACGCGCTGGCGCTTTCGGCCACTGTGGGCAGCCTAGAGGACGACGGTTTATTTTGCGATGTTCTCGGCGGCGTTATCTACCGCTACGGGCTTACAAAGGCGTTGCGAGACGGCGTCGTCGTCGGCTTTATGCTGTTGCCCGTAGGCATACGCTTTTCGCCGCGCGAGCAAGCGGAATACCAGGAGCTTAGTTTGCGGTTGAGCAAGGCGGCATACGAAGTAAAGAAACTGTATCCCATCCTTCGAAGCCTGAGCGGCGCGCCTTTTTTTTCGATGCTGGAATCGATCTCAAGGGAAACAAGCCGCGCAGGCGACGCGGCAAGAAGGACGCTGGGCCTCGCCCACTTGCGCCGCGAGAAGGTGCATGCCGCCGAAAACAGAATTCTGTGCGCCTATGAGCTCGTGCTGCGGATGCCTCCGGAGAGCAAGATTATACTCTTTGGAGAAAGAATCGCCAGCGCGAAGCGTATTTTTTCAGCGCTCGAAGGGGCGTTTCCGGGGCAGACGGCGCTGTATCATTCCGGCATGGGCCTGGAAGCAATGCGGGCGTCGCTGGCGCGCTATCAGGCCGGAGAGGCGCGTATACTAATCACATGCCGCGCCTTGGACGAGGGGCTGGATATCCCCGAAACGGACGTTGGTATTGTTGTGGCTTCCACGCGAACGGAGCGGCAGAGGGTACAGCGCCTTGGGCGGCTGCTGCGTAAAAGCGGCTCCCCGCTGCCCGCAAAGCTGTATTATCTCTATTTAGAGGGCGGCGATGAAGCCATTTATCTCGAACGGGATTTCCCGTTTCCTCTTATCTCTTTGTCATTTGAAAGAGTGGGCGAGGTACTTTTCCATAGCCCAGCGTATGATGCTATGGCTGAGGCGGCGTTCGCCCGTCTTGGCGGTATGGCGTTGACCCCGCCAATGCGGGCAGAGCTGCAAAAGCATATGGCGCTTTGCCTGCCAAGGGGCGATTTTGGCCTTTCGGAAGAGCTGTGCGCTCTTATGCGTGAGCAAGCCAAAAACCAGCAAGAGCGAAATTACTGGACGGCGGCGCTCCTGCTCGCGCGGGAGAACCGCTGATACGCCATGAATCGTCTTGATTTGCGCATGTAGAGTGTATATACTTGTTCCATTGGGAAATAACAGAATGCAGGAAGTATACGGAGGATTATCGTTTGAATTACGAAGAGCTGTTTGCAAGTGCGAAGACCATTGAAAAAGACATGTCCGAGTGTATGAAAACGCAGCAAAAACTGGCTAAAAGCATACTAAAGTCTATGGAAACAGGCGATTTGAAGAGCTGGCTGCGCGACGTTGCTTTGCTAAAGCGTGCGGGAGAGGAATATGCCGGTATCCTTGAACGCATGAAGGACGTTGCCGAAGGCTTCGACATGAGAGCCTATATCGAGAGCGGCGATTATTCAAATCAGCTTTTGGGCTGGTGCGAACAGTTCGGAATCGACGTTAAGGGCGATTTCCCCGCATATGAAATATTCCCGTACCGGGTCAGGATCGACGCGGAGAACCAGGACATATATGTAAACCGCAAAAAGTCGCAGTGTCTGCGTCCGCGTGTTTTCGCCCAGAATATTAAGGCCGCGCGGGAAAAGCTCATGAAAGCCTCTTTCAACGCCGCCGCCTTTGCGGAAGAGCTGGCCGACGCTTATGATACGGCGCTGATACGCCAGAGCGGCGGAAAAGCCTACTCAAAGGATGCGGACTGTTACCTGACGGGGATTTATCCCTACCTCGCGCCCATGAGCCGCCACCGCCGGGAGTACGATAAACAAAGCTACGCCTTTGACCTTGCGCGGCTGTACAGCTCAGGCGTGGAGCAGCTCAAGGATGGGCGAAGGCTCCAGTTCGGGCCGGCCCGTAACAACAGCAAGGCAATACGCATTTTGGACGAGCGCGGCGCGGAACAGTTTTTGGCGACGATCAGGTTCTACATTTAGAACAGGAGATGAAGCGATATGCATAACGCGGCCATACAGCGGCTTAAGATGGGACTGCCCCCCGGCGACGCCGCCATAGCGCGTTCGATTTCGGCGGGCGTCGGCTTTGTGTCGGACTTCCTTCGCGATATGTATCTTCCCTATATCGCTAAGGGCGGCTCCAAAATCAAGTTCATCACAGGGCGTGAGGGCAGCGGCAAAACGCACCTATTGGAGCTTATGCTGGCTGACGCCGCAGACGCCGGGTTCAAGATCGCCTCTTTTTCTGCCAAGAAGATATGGCTGAACGACTTCAAAGAGATATACTTCGAGATACTGCGCTCGGTGGATTTGATGGACTGCCTCGCCGGATGCCGGGACAGCATAATACGCGAGATGGGCTTCAGCCCCGAAGATATACCGCATGGCGGCACGTTCGCCGATTTTCTGGCGGCGAAAGATATGTTAGACGCCATCACGAAACGGGAAATACGCCAGATGCTCTCGGGAATGTTCTTGAAGAATCCGCTTATGGATCATAACTTTGCTTTCGCATGCAGCATGTTAACCGGATATCTGCTGGGTTATCCAACTTTGGAGGAGCCGAGCAAGGAATTGCTGCTGGGCTGGCTCTCCGGCAGCAAGGACGTGCGCTTGCCCGCCCTTCGGAAGCTAGGGCTCTCCCCCACGCGCATCACAAAATTCAACGCCCGTCACATGCTGCGCTCGCTTGCGCAGGCTGTACGCGCGGCAGGCTATAAGGGCCTGTTCATCGCTATAGACAACCTCGACATACTCATCAGTGACGACAGCCTAGAAGAGCTTCACTATACAAAAATGCGCAGGGAGGATACGTACGAGAGCCTGCGCCAGTTGATCGATGAGATCGACACGCTTGTGGGCGTCTTCTTCGCCTTCGCCTTCCGGCGGGAGTTAATCGACGACGATAGAAGAGGCCTCAAATCATATCAGGCGCTTTGGATGCGTATACAAAACGAGGTTTCCTCCAAGCGCTTCAACCGCTTCGCCGATATCATCGATCTTGACGCGCTGGCCAGGCAGGAATACGGCCCTACGATCGTCGCCGAAATGTCGCAGAAGTTGACTGATGCGCTGCGCGGCTTTGACAGCGGCGCGTCGCCTATAGGGGAAAGTAAGGCTAATGAATTGATCGAGCGTCTTCCGTTCTCAAGGACGGCTCTGCCCAAACAGGTAAACGCCGCAACAGTTGGCCGCTGGGAGGAAGCAAATGAATAACAACGATGCTAACATTGAAGCTAGGCATCTTATCGAGGCATTGCGTTCGGGTATTTCATCCCGAAGGGTGGGGCATTATTTTTCATCGGCAAGGCCGGAAATCATGACAAAACTAAGCGACGCGCTTGAGAGAACGCGCGATACCCGCGAGCCCGGCGGCGAGGTGATTCTGGGTAAGTATGGCGAGGGTAAAACGCACCTTCTGCATACGATTATGGATATTGCCCACCAGAACAACATGGTGGTAAGCTTCCTGTCGCTGAGCAAAGAGACGCCCTTGGACAAGCTGCATCTTATCTACCCCAAGCTGATCGCGGGAACCTATCTGCCCGGACGTCAGCAGCCGGGTTTGGCCGAACTATTTGAAGGGATGACGTCGGGCAGCCCCGTCGCATCCGAAATGCTAGCCTATAGCGCCAAACACCTGGTTTCTGACAAATTGTTCTTCCTGCTGCGCTCATATCTGGGTACGGAGGACATGGACGAAAAGTATATGCTGCTTGCGGATATGGAGGGCGATTTCATGGCAAATCCCCCTTTGAAGCAGATATACCGGCGTATTTTTACTGAAAAAGCCAGCTTCGAGCGAAATTTCAGCAAAACAAAGCACACCCGTGATTACTTCGCCTTCATGAGCCGCCTGTTTCTGCGCTTGGGCTATTGCGGCTGGGTGATTCTATTTGACGAGGCCGAGCTGATCGGCAGACTGGGAAAAAAGGCAAGGCTGAACGCCTACGCAAATATGGCGTTCTTCATGGCGTTGGAAAAGGACAGTCCGTTGGAGGCGGTTTACTCGCTGTTCGCAATGGCATCCTCCTACCGCGAGGATGTGATAGAGGGTAAGCACGAGCGCGAAAACCTTGCGGCGAGCTTACTCGAGCCACACGCGCGCGAAAGCGCTAATCGCGCCTTAGAGCGTATCGCCTCCGCCCCGCAGCTCGAACCGCTGACGAGGGAAGAAATTCGTGAGGTTACCAACAGCATTCAACAGCTGCACGCCAAAGCATACGGCTGGGAGCCGCCTGTTGACGCGGCGCGGTTGCCCGACGAGCGCGGCTATCTTTTGCGCACACGTATCCGGAGCGTAGTCGAACAGCTGGATCAACTCTATCAGTACGGCAGCGCCGGGGATATGACGGTTTCAGATTTAAATGATGTGAGTTTCGACGAGGATACGCTTTCGCTGGACGGCTTGGTGGAGTAGCGAGCATCTTTCCGAGGAGAAGGAGCGCGGAGCCTTCGAGGCGCTGAACCGGTTCTTGGGGGACGGCGAAGAGCAAGGCGGCGGTGGCGGGAAGGGCGCGGGTGGAGGCGATAAGGATGGGGAGTGAGGGAAAAAAGCTTATTGCTCACTCTCGTATTCGTATTCGGAAACATAATATCCAAATAGTGATTCTTTATATGGCTTTAGCAACACTTTAAAAACGCCGGTGAGATAATCGTCTTCAATTTCACCGTTATCATTTCCTATTACATCGAACGATGCCGCAATATTTCCTCATTGCCAAGATAATAATCTGCTCGTCCCTCTGCATAAAACGCATAATAGAAGACGGTACTACAAAACAATTCCCTATCATCGGCATTAAAAATCAGGTTTCCTGCTTATCGATATTGAGTTTCAATTCGCGGGCAAACGACTCGCTTGTTTGAATTCCGCGCTCGGTAAGCGCGTAAATCGCCGCGCCCACCACGCCCATATTCCGGCGCTGCTCGGAAAATATCAGCGTAAGGTCGTCCGCGGGCAAGGGATGCCGCGTGTGCGCCTTTACCTGCCGAAGAAGCTCCTCCTTCGGGAATCCCGGCATGTCCACAACGCCGCCGCCGATAATAATACAGTCCGGATCCATGATATTCGCCTGCGTCGCTATAGGCAGAGCGCATGCCTCCACAAACTCCAGCAGCGGCGCTTCGGCCCCATGCTTTAAAAAGACGTCGCCTATAAACGTTTCAGGGAAATACTTTTCCTGGAGCTGTTTTAGCGCGCGCCCGGAAGCGTAGCATTCCGTACAAGCCCTTTTTCCGCAAGTACAGAATTCTTTCCCTTTATAATAGGGAATATGTCCGATCTCGTTAGCCACGCCATGCTTGCCCATCAAAAACTGACCGTATATATATATCGCGCCGCCAAACCCCGTACCGATATAGCATGCCACGACAATCTCTTCATCGTACAAATCTTGCATGAACATATCGTACGCCAAGAGATTGTTGACGTCCTTATTCAAAAGTACCGGAATATCAAGATATTGCTCCAGGCCGTCCACGATATTCAGGTTGTCCAGCACATGCCTTGAATCCGGCCCGATTATATTTGGGACGGAATACACCATCTTGCGCTGCCTATCTACCGTCGCCGGCAGCCCGACCGATACGCACAAGCTATTGGCTATTCCAGTTTTTCGGACATATGCTTTTACCGCATCTGCAATCGCTTCAAGCGGCCGCGCTGCGCTTCCGATAAAGCTGCTGGGAATAACGTCCGCCTTTTGCACGGTACCGTCAACGCCCACAGCCCCAATGCGGAAATGCGTCCCACCTATATCGATGCCTATAACATGCCCCGTATACATGCTCACCCGATCTGCTCGATTATATCGCGTTCCATGATATCCCAAGCTTTCGCCAAATCCGGATCGTTGCCGAACAGGCCGCTTCCGCCCAGGACAAAAACCTCCGCGCCCGCGTCGTACAGCTTCTTATAGGTTCCCTTATTGCACGAGCCGTCCACCTGTATTTCGTACGTATAGCCTTTTTCTTCTTTTAAACGTTTTGCGAGCGTCATTTTATCCAGCGATTCTTCTACGAAGCGCTGTCCTGCATAGCCCGGATCCACCGTCATAAATGTTATAATGTCCAGCAAGTGTATATACGGGAAGATGATATCGAGCGGCGCGGCCGGGTTTATATACATCCCCGCCAGCTTCCCGGCGTTTTTAACTTGATCGATCAAACGAAACGCGCGCGGCTGGATCACGTACGGATCCATGCTCACACAACCCGCCCCGGAATCCAGGCAAAGTTTGACGAGATCGGTATCCGTATTGTCCACCATCAGATGCGCGTCCATCGGCACATCCGTTATTTTAGCAAGCTGTTGCATAAATACGGGCGCGAGGCACATATTGCGCACATAATGCCAGTCGATAATATCCACATGCAGGTAATCCGCCCGATTCAATACCTTCATCTGCTCCTGAACATTCATCATGTCCATACACATCAGCGATGGTGATAATTTAACTTTCATGTCCGTTTACTCCAAAATGATATATCTAAGAATGCAACGCATATTTCACATTCTTGTAGGGGCAGAGCTTGTCTCTTGATTAGGGCAAACACAAGGTTTGCCCCTACGGCTGCGTCTCCTTCAGTCAGGATTTCTTTTTGCGCAGGAAAAGCGTATCCATGGTAACGGCCGCTATAATAAGAATGCCCATCACCACCTGCTGGTAGAATGTATCCACGCGCATCATGTTAAGGCCGTTATTGATTAGGCCAATGATGAGCCCGCCAACTACTACGCTCCATACCTTGCCTTTTCCGCCAAAGAAGCTCGTACCGCCAATGACGGCCGCCGCGATGGCAAAGGTTTCATAGCTAGAACCGGCCAGCGGTTCCGCCGCGCCCGTCTTCGCCGTTATGATGAGCCCGCCGATCCCCGAGCAAATACCCGATATGACGAATACGATCAGCCGGTGAAGGTTTATGTTGATGCCCGAAAACCACGCCGCTTCAGGGTTCCCGCCAAACGCGTAAATATTGCGGCCCACCTTCATCTTTGTGGTAACAAACCACAGTATGGCGGCCAGCGCGAGAGCAATTACAACCGCCGTGGGCAGTAAGTTGCCTATGCGGAAGTTAACGACCTGCTTGAATTCCTGCGGAAATCCGGAGATCGAACGCGCGTTCGAGATGATCATAACTACGCCGCGGAAAATCCATTGCGTGCCAAGCGTTATGATAAACGCGTGCACCCGCGTCAGGTTCACAAGCGCCCCGTTAATAGCGCCCAGCAGTGCGCCGCCCAAAAGGCTGCCTGCGAGTATCGCGGCAAAAACGGGAACTCCGGCGTTCATCATCATACCCATCCAGATACCCGTGAGCGCCATGACGGATCCGATTGAAAGATCTATGCCTCCGATCAGTATGGCGAAGAACACGCCCAGACCTATGACGATCTTATCCGCGCTCTGATAAAGTATATTGATTATATTGTTTAGCGAAAGGAAGTTGCTTTCGGCCGGCGATATTATAGCTATCACGATAAACAGCAAAAAGAATATAAGCAGCGTACCGATCCGCTCCCACCAATAGTTAAAATTCTTTTTCTGTCCGATCAATTCCGTTTGTTTTGTATTGCTCATTTCCATATCCCCCCTGTAGTTTGGTATATGATGATTAATTTGATATTTTGTAGGGGCGGATGGAAATCCGCCCGCCGCTAGGGATCGGGACGATTACCATCGTCCCCTACATTGCTTTAATCATCGTTTACTTAGGTAGCGGCATGCATGATAAGCTCTTCCGTTGCGTCCTTGCCCTCTAGTATCGCTCTTATTTCACCCTCGTTGAAAACAACGATCCTGTCGCATACAGCCAAAAGCTCGGGCAGCTCGGACGATACCATCATAACGCCCTTGCCCTGTTCAACCAGTTCACGCATGATTTTATATATCTCGCTCTTTGCGCCCACATCGATACCGCGCGTCGGCTCGTCAAAAATCATTATTTTCGCGTCCGCCGCCAGCCATTTGCCGACGATGACCTTCTGCTGATTGCCGCCTGAAAGCTCCGTTATGTTTTGGTGGATGCTGGTCGCCTTTATGTTCAGCTGATCCTTATGCTTTTGCGCTTCCAGCTTCTCCGCGTTTTCATCGATCAGTCCGTATGCGCCTGACCATTTGGACGTACGCAGCGACTCTTCCATAGCGATGTTCTTCCAAATCTCGAAGTTGTCAAAAAAGCCAGTCTCGCGTCTCGACTCCGTTAAATAGGCGAGGCCCTTTTTCACGGCGTCGTATGTGTTCTTGATTTTCAGCTCCCGTCCTTCGAGGTAGACCTTGCCGCAATTCATCTTTTCCGCGCCAAATATCACGTTCATAAGCTCGGTGCGGCCCGATCCGACTAGCCCCGCAAACCCGAGCACTTCGTTCTTGCGCAGCTCGAAGCTTACGTTCTTTACCTTGCCGTCCGCCCGCGAAACATTTTCGACTTTGAACAGCACTTCTTCATGATCGGTGTTTTCGCAGCAGGTAGAATGATATTTGTCCTTCAGCTCGCGCCCCACCATCATGGTTATGATTTCTTCCTTGCCGGAAACGTCGCATAACATCTTGGTCGCAACATGAGCGCCGTCCTTCAATACCGTAATCCTATCGCCGATCTGCTTTATTTCATCCAGCTTGTGAGAAATATACACGATGCCAACTTTTTGCTTTTTAAGATTGCGTATAATTTCAAACAAGTTCTGTGTTTCATCCAATGTCAAGGAAGACGTCGGCTCGTCCATGATGAGCACCTTCGTATTCCACACCAACGCCTTCGCAATCTCAACCAATTGCTTTTCGGAAATCGGCAGGCCCTCCACCATGGTCATTGGGCTTCTGTTCAAGCCCACCAGCCGCATGATCTCCCGAGCCTTTTCCATCATATACTTTTTGTTGATTACGGGAATTCCCATCACTCTTTTTTCCGGCAGCCTGCCTACAAAGAGGTTTTCCATAATCGACAGCTCGTCTATCACGCTCAGCTCCTGGTAGATGATGCTGATACCGTGCTCCTGTGATATCTCGGGCGTCAAGTGTTTATATTGCCGGTCTTCGATATATATTTCGCCTTCGGTAGGCGAATAGATTCCCGATAGTATTTTCATCAGCGTGGATTTCCCCGCGCCGTTTTCACCCATAAGCACATGCACTTCGCCCGGATACACGTCGAGATTAATATCTTTAAGCGCCACGACGCCAGGAAATTGTTTGGTGATGCGCTTCATTTCCACCAGCTTTTCCATTAGCCTCTCCCCTCGCCTTTGCTTCGAATATACGTTACACCCCCCTACCGCGCGGGTAGGGGGGTGCGCTTTATACCGCGATTATGCGTTGTCCTTTGTAATAAGAATGGAGTCGACGTACTCCACCGCAAGCTCCGCATCGGCAGAACCTGCGTTTCCGTCTTTAACAGCCTGCAAAAGCTTTGCAAAAGCCGTCGCGCCCACTTGCTTGGGATCCTGCGCTACGGTAGCAGTAAGGCGGCCTTCTTTGATAGAGGCAACCGCATCGTCCACGCCGTCCGTACCCACAACGATGCAGACGTCCTGCAGGTTCGCGTTTTCAACGGCTTCCTGCACGCCCAGGGCCATCGTATCGTTCGCGCAATAGAACGCTTTGATTTCGGGGTACTGCTGGATGATGTTGGTGGCGACGTCGAGCGCCTTGTTCCTGTCCCAATCCGCCGGTTGGCTGTCTACGAGTTCAATGCCCGCCGCAGCCGTGAAAGCCTCCGTCGCGCCCTTGACTCTGGCTTCGCCGCTGGCCGCGCCAGCTTTGCCTTCGATAATAGCAACTTGGCCCTCGCCGATCTGCTCGACTATGAAATCCGCGCCTTTTTTGCCTACGGCCACATTATCAGTCGCCGCATATCCCGCAACATACGCGCCGGCAGAGGCCAGTTCGGCCGCGTCGATCGCTTCGTCGATATTGTATACGGGGATGCCCTTTTGATTCGCCGCCACAACGCCTTCGATGAGGTTCGTGCCGGAAATCGGCGCGATGCCCATTCCGTTGTAATCGCCGTTTACGGAAGCGATCATCTTGTCAAGCTGCGGGCCGAGCTCGTCTTCGGAGTTCATAGCGTCAACGAATACTTTAACGCCGGCGGCAGCGGCAGCTTCTTCAATACCTTCCTTCATCGATACCCAGAACGGATTCGCCAGGGTCTTCAACAGGAAATACAGGCTGATATCCGAGTTTTCATCGGCAGGTTCTTCCGCCGGGGCTGTGGGGGCGTCCACTGCGGGTACTTCCGCAGTCGGAGCGGGAGTGGCCTCCGCCGCTGGAGCGCTCTTAGGGGCACAGCCTGCCAATACGCCCGTTACCATAACAAAAACGAGCGCCATTGCAATCAAAATCTTAGTTCTCTTCATGTCAATCCTCCTAGATGATATTGTTTACTCCCTTTTTGGGGGAATTCGTAAATCTATTGTCAATATTCGGAAACATCCGCTCCGCGTTCTATATCCGCTAGCATGTCCACCCTTTGCTGATGTCTTCCGCCCTCGTATTCCGTCTCTAAAAACGACTTCACGATCAGCTTTGCCATCTCTCCGCCCACAACTCGCGCGCCAAAGGCCAACATATTCGCGTCGTTGTGCGCGCGGCTCATCATTGCGGAATATGGTTCGCTGCAAGTAACGCAGCGAATGCCGTGAGTTTTATTCGCCGCCATACCTATCCCAACGCCCGTTCCACAGATAACTATTCCTTTTTGGCATTCGCCGCCTGCGACGGCTCGGGCGACTTTTTGTCCGTAGACGGGATAATGCGTGCGTTCCGGGCTATCCGCGCCGAAATCGCGAACCGCATATCCCAATTCGCCAAGGTACGCTATTATTTCACGCTTTGCTTCGATCGCCGTATGGTCGCATCCAATACCAATCAATCCCTGTACCGCCAAAATGCAACTCTCCTAATAACATAAATTGTATGAGGGTAATCGTTTACCCTATACGCAAACATAATAGCGTTTTTCGCTTTCGAAAACGATACTCCGCCAAATCATCCGCATATTTAATGATTTCTTATATAAATACAATATTTATTTATATCAGCGTTCGGGTAATCGTTTACTCCGAACGAATGTCATTATACAACTTGACTATGTATTTGTCAACCAAAGCTATCCCGCTTGGTGGTGTCCCGTTTTATTAGCTCTACGGGTAGAGTATATTCGCGTTGATCCAGTTTTTCGCCATTGAGTATTTTTAAGACGAGAGTGGCCGCGAGCTCGCCCATTTGTTCCATCGGCTGGCATACAGTAGAGATGGAGGGCGTATTGTACTGCGCATGGGATATTCCGTCAAACCCCATTACCTTTACGGCGCGGGGAACGCTGATACCGCGCTGCGTCAACGCCTTTATTACGCTCATAGCGCCGATATCCGTATAGCAGAATATGCCGTCAAAGTTAAGCCCTTCCCTATCTAGCAGCTCCTGCGCCACTTTATATACGCCTTTGTAGGTCATGCTATCCGAATAAACAAAACGCGGCTCCAAGCCGTTTTGCTTTAGCTCCGCCATAACGCCCTCCATCCGGTTGACCTTGGAAGATATGTCGCGCGTATCCATAATGCAAACTATGCGCCTGCATCCCGATTCCAGCAGCTCGCGTATGGCCAGCCTTCCGCCTTCATAGTTGTTGGACTGTACTAGTATCGGTGAGAAGCTCTTATCCATAAACGTCGGCGTGCGGTCGACGTATACCGTAGGAATCTCGGCGTTCATCTCTCCCCTATATAGCTGCTCGCAGCATACAAAAATGATACCGCTTATATTTTGAGAACGCAGCATTTTCATATGCCGCTCTTCCAGCTCCCTGTTTTCGTTCGTATTGCAAATAAAGGCGGAATAATCGCTCTTGAAAAGCGCCATCTGCGCCGCAAGCGTGATCGTAGAGAAATATTCGTTCGTAATATCCGGGACTATGATGCCGATAGTCGGCTGCTGATTCGTTCTAAGGCCCTTCGCGATCATGTTAGGCACATATCTGTACTCCTTGATCGCCCTTAGCACCGTTTTCTCCGTCTCCGGGGAGTACTTCCCCTTTTTGTTGATGACCCTGGAAATCGTCGCTACGGAAAACCCTGTAATCTCTGAGAGCTTTTTTATCGATACTCTTCCGTCTGTCATAACGCTCAACCCCCGATTTGTACCGTTATTCCCTCGTTTGCGAAATAATCCCTCATTTTCCCAAGCTTCTCTTTCGGCATGGACGGCACGCCGTCATAAGCATACGCAAGCCCGTGGCTGCGGTATTTTTGCTGGCCTAGCTGATGAAACGGCAGCAGATGCGCGTTCAGTACCCCAGAATTTTTCAAAAGCGCCGTATACTCCGGCCACAAATCCTCTCCGTCGTTGAATCCGGGGATAACCGGGATACGCGCCACGATATTCGTTCCCTCGCGTACCGCCATTTTCAGGTTCTCGATAATCAACTCGTTGCTCACGCCCGTTTTTGCCGCGTGCGCCGCACTGTGCGGGTGCTTTATATCAAAATAGAGCAAATCGATATAAGGAAGCGCTTCGGCAAACCGTTCGGAGTGGCCTGCGGTTTCCAGCGTAATATGGAGGCCTTCGCCCTTCGCCGCTTTCAAAAATTCCACGACGAAGCCGTGCTGCATAAGCGGTTCGCCGCCCGATAGCGTTATTCCTCCGCCCGACGCGTCAAAATAGTGTCTATCCCGAAGAACAACATTCAGCAGCTCGCCTGACGTGTACTTCGTACCCTCCGAGCTTAGCGCGTGCGCGGGGCAACCGTCTTGGCAGCTTAGACACGCCGTACAGCGTCTCCTATCGATTGTAACGACGCCGTTTTCGCAAGCTACGCCGCCGTTCGGGCAAGCTTTAACGCACGCTCCGCAGCCGATACATTTCGTTTTATCGTACTGTACGCCCACTCCCGGATATTGCGACTCCGGGTTCGCGCACCACGCGCATTTAAGCTCGCAGCCCTTCAAGAATACGGTTGTACGAATGCCCGGCCCGTCGTGTAGGGAGAATCGCTGGATATTGAATACGATCCCGCTTTTCATCTAAGCCAGCACGTGCTCCGTGCGCTGTATTATGTCGTCCTGGGTTTCTGTGGAGAGTACGTTGAAAAACGCGCTGTACCCCGCCACGCGTACGATGAGGTCGCGGTGCTTTTCAGGATGCGCCTGCGCGTCCAATAGCGTCTCCCTCGAAACGACGTTATACTGCACATGAAACCCTTTCAACACGTCGAAATACGTGCGCAGCATCAATATGAGCTTATCGACGTCGCGCTCTTCAATAAGCGCCTGCGGATTCAGCTTTTGATTCAGCAGCACCCCGCCCAAAAGGTCGTGGGTGGGCAGCTTGCCAAGCGAATTGAACACGGCCGTCGGCCCGTTTACATCTGCGCTGTGCGTAGGAGAACAGCCCTCCGCCAAAGGCTCCCACGCCCGCCTGCCGTCCGGCGTGGCGCAGAGCGTCTTGCCTTGCGGCACATTCGCGGAAATGGAGGACGTCCCCGCGTAATACTTCCCGCCAATCGGCCCGCGCCCATAGCGCGTATTGCGATAATTCGCTATCTCGTCTATATATACCTGGTAGGCCTTCGCCGTTATCGAGTCCACTTCGTCGATATCGTTGCCGTATTTCGGGGCGTCGTACAAAAGCATTGCCTGTACGCGCGCGCCCTCAGGCCCGGCAAAATCGTTCATCAGTGCGCTCCAAAGCTCCGCGGGCAAAAGCTTCTTTTCGTCGAACACCAGCTTCTTTATTGCCATCAGCGAATCGCCCAAGTTGGCTATGCCTACCTGCAACGGGCCGATGTTGTCGTAAATCGCGCCGCCCTCTTTTAAAGTCTTGCCCCGGGTGATGCAATCGTCCACCAGCGCCGAGCATAGGAGATCCGGAACTTCTTCCTCCAGCGCGAGGTCGGCACAATTATCCAATATAACGCTGTAGCGCGTAAAATGGCGGCATACGCTTTCCCACGCTTGCCAAACTTCTTCGAAGCTCTTCATATCGGGGAAGTACGCGTCCGTATCGTAGACCTTTTCGCCGGAGGTTACGTCTACGCCCTTGTTTAGTGCGGTCATCAATATGCGCGGAAAGTTCAAGAAGTTCATGCCCGACGTGCGGTAGCCGTATTTGCCGGGAATGGAAACCTCTATACAGCCTATGGAGCTGTAGTTCATGGCGTCCTCCTTGGAGACGCCCCATTTCATGAACGAATCGATGATAGTCTCGTCGTTGTTGAAGGACGGCATGCCAAAACCCAGCTTGATAAGCTGTATGCATTCTTTCATAAATTCGTTTGATATGCCCCTATGGTATCGCACCGAAAGGTTGGGCTGCGTAAGCTTTAGCTGCGCCACGCTCTTGAGCACGAGAAAGGACAGCTCGTTTACGGCGTCGCTTCCATCCACCAATTGCCCACCGATACAGGCATTTTGGTAGAGAGGGCTGCCCGCCGAAAATTTGGTATGCGAGTCGCTCCGGATTTTATTTATGGAAAACGTCTTCAGCCAGAAGTTTTGCAAAAGCTCTAGCGCACCGTCCTCGGTCAGCTTGCCGCTTTCAATATCCGCCTTATAGTACGGGTATAAAAACTGGTCAATCCTGCCGTACGAAAGCGAATGCCCGTTCGATTCGATTTGCAGTACGCAATGTATAAACCACGCGCTTTGAAGCGCCTCGTGGAAGCTGCGCGCCGGTTTCGCCGGTACGTTCACGCAAATATCCGCTATTTCAAGCAATTCGCGCCTGCGCTCGTCATCCGTCTCTTTCGCGGCCATATCCGCCGCCAATTCGGCAAACCGCCCCGCGTACGCCAAGCACGCGTCGATTGCTATAATCGTCGCCTCGTAATAGTATTGTTTCTTCATTTGGGCAAAATAGCTCATGTCAACCTGCTTTTTCAGCTCTTCCGCCTTATCGCGGAAGTATAGCAAGCCCTTTTTAAGCAGCTTTTCGTAGTTGACCGCGAGATGCGCGTCGCCCGCGGTAATATTGCCCTCGACTTTAATTATGCCGATATCGTAATATTTGCGCGCCATTTCCGGCATCAAGGCGAGGCCTTTATCCTTTAACGTAGCCCCCTCCCAAAACGGCGCGATCTCGCGGATCTTTTGCTTGTTTTCCTCCGTTATGGTAAAACGGTCGCCATCGCGCTTTTCCCAAGCGTCCAGCTCGTTTACTACCCAATCTATCGCGTATTCGGGAAATATGGGCGCGGCTCTATTCTTGCTCGCCTGATTGCCGGCGATAAGCCCGCCGTCCTCTATGTAAATCGACATGTTGCGCAAAATAGCGTCGAGCGCGATAGCCCGCCGCAGCATTGGCCGTTTGTCCCTATTCTCTTTATATGCCTTGGTTATGAGCATTGCGCGCTCCACGCACACTTCCGGCTGAATACTCATCATCTCTTCACGCATCGCCGTGATGCGTCCGTTTGGCCGTCCGAAATAATCCATAATACGCTCCCGCTTTAATATTTAAATTATATCAGCAACTCGCATGCGCCGATAATGCCTACGTCTTCGTTCAGCTCTGCGAATTTGATGTACACTTCTTGCCCTTTATAGTGGTTATAGCGGTCGAACGCAGCGCGTATGCGCCGCATGAGCGGGTCGCCAAAGTTCATTATCATGCCGCCGCCCAAAACATAGCAGTTCGTATTTACGCTCACAAAGAAATTATAGATGTATATGCCTAGATAATAGCCAATCCGATCCAACAGCTCCGTCGCGAGCGCGTCGCCGGACTGAAACGCCTGATTGATGTGCGCCGCGGTAAGTTTTTCGAGGTCGCCGCCAACCATCTCGGTAAGCACGGACGCCCGCCCGCCTTCAATCGCCTTAGCGGCGTGGCCGATAATCATACATCCTGAGGCATTTGACATGAAGCAGCCGCAGTTATCGCAGCCGCAAAGCATCCCATCATCCGGCGTAATGAGCATATGCCCTGATTCGCCCGCGCCGCCATAAGCGCCCCGATATATTTTCCCGTTTAATATAAATCCGCTGCCTATGCCCGTACTGACGGCCGTGTACAGCATATGGTCGAATCCGCGCCCCGCGCCGTATTTATGCTCGGCGATAGCGGCGATGTTCGCGTCGTTGTCCACAATAGTCCTGATATCCGGAAAATATTGGCTTAGACCGCCGCGCGCGTCGAATCCACGCAGGTTTGACATACTGCCGCTCATCACTATTACGCCTTCATTATCCACATACGAGGGAAACCCCAACGCCATGCCGATCAGGTCTTCACGGGAAAATGCTTGGGCGCGAAGTATGCCGTCTATATCCGCTGCCAGCGTCTGTAAAAAATCCGCGGGACTCGCGTTTATGTTCGTCGCGGTTTTATAGCGGTAAACGATTACCCCATCTTCATTAATAATACCATATGCGATTTTCGTACCGCCAATATCGATTCCGAGCCTATACTTCATTGTCCGCCTCGTAATAATCAGATAGAATATATCATATTATTTGAGTGCATTATAGTGCTTATCATCTACATTGTCAAGCGAGTCCCAATTGTTAAACGTTTACCCGGTTTGATCTGCTATTGTTTAGAAATACGCTAAGGCACGGCTGCGGTCGCAGCTATTCTTTTCTGCGCTAGTAACAAGGCATTTAAAAGAACCGGATTAGCCGCAAATAGTCAGTAAACGTATTTATGCTCGAATGTAAAACCATCGAATGCTTAATGCTTTTCGATTTCCAGACAACAAGGCCAAGCAACAGGGCCGCCAAAGGGTGTATTATCCAGAAGTTGATACCCGTTCCTACTGTTCCGTCTTCAATCCTTAAAAAACAAAGGAAGCGGGGCGAGGAATATTAAATCGTCACGCTTAGCGGCGTCGCCCTCCGCAAGCACCGTCGCCTTGCCCGCTATTTGCCCGCCCGCCAACTCCACAAGCTGCTCCATCGTATACAGCGAGTTCCCGGTTGAGACCACATCGTCCACTATCAGTACGCGCTTATCCGCGAGATACTCCATATCGTGGGAATCGAGATAAAGGCGCTGGACTCCCTTGGTCGTGATAGACTTTACGTCCAGCGCGACCGCCTTTTTCATATAAAGCTTCTCGCTTTTACGCGCCAAAATGTATTTTTTGCCCGATTGACGAGACATCTCGTACGCGAGAGGAATGCCCTTGGATTCCGCTGTCAGCAGCACGTCGAATTCGGGCGCGCGCTTCAAAAGCTCTTTTGCGCAGACAATTGTAAGCTCGACGTCCGAAAACATAACAAACGCCGCGATATCCAGTTTTTCGTTTACCGGACACAGCGGGAGCTCGCGCGTGAGCCCCGCAACGGCGAGGGTATAGGAATTAGGCATTGAAAGATGGCCTCCTTTGGGGAACACAAAACTTGTAGGGGCGGATGGCAATCCGCCCGTAGAATAGATCCAGTCGGTGTTTGCTTATTATTATTATTGTGTTGCGGGGCTTTGCCCCGCAACACAATTTGGTACATCAATGATAATCTAGCTGAACAGCGGGAAGATGAACAGCTTGACGAGGAACAACACGCCCAGCGCCCACATCAGCGCGCCCGGCTCCTTAGCCTTGCCCTGAATCGCGCGCACCAACAAGTACATGAGCACGCCCCACATGATACCGGACGAGATAGAATAGCCAACTACCATAAAGATTATCGCGAATATACCTGGAATGATAGCCTCGGCGGCCTTCCAGTCGAACTCGCGCATGGGCTCGCACATCATAACGCCGACCATGACCAGCGCTGGAGCCGTGGCAAAACCCGGAATCGCTTGGAAAATCGGGAAGAAGGGAATCGCCAGAAGGAACAGCGCCCCAGTGACAACGGAGGTCAGCCCCGTGCGGCCGCCCGCCTCGACACCCGCACTGCTCTCTACGAACGTGGTAACGGTGGAGGTGCCCAAAATCGCTCCGCAGGTGGTCGCTATGGCGTCGGATGTAAACGCCTTGCCCACGCCCGGGAAATTGCCGCTGTCGTCCATGAGCTTGGCCTTCGTCGCGACTCCCGCGAACGTGCCCAGCGTGTCGAAGATGTCAACATAGAGGAATGTAAGCGTCACCATGATGAATTGGCCGATATTCGCGGCGCTGGAGAACGCGTCCTGCAGCCCCTGGAAGCACAGGCCGAACGTCGGCGCCAGGCTCGGAATGTTGCCGACGACGCCGGAGGGGAACAGCGAAAACGCTTCGGCTTCGATATTAACTACATACCAGCCGGCAAGCTGCGCAAGCATGCCAAGCGCCCACGTGATAAGAATGCCGAGGAGCAGCGAGCCTCTGACCTTCTTCACCCACAGGAGGATCGTGATGGCAATGCCGATTATCGCGAGCAGTACACCCGGCTGAGTCAGATTGGGGTTGGTGGTTACCAGCGTCGCCGCGTCGCCGACAATTATCGAGGCGTTCTGAAACCCTATGAACATAATGAAAAGCCCTATACCTGCGGATATCGCTAGGCGAAGCTGTTTAGGAATAACAAATAATAGCTTTGTACGTATATTGGTTACGCTGAGGATGATAAAAATTAGCCCTTCCACCAATACGGCCGCCAGCGCGAACGAAGGCATGAAGCCCATCGTGAGCACGACCGTGTAAGTAAAGAACGCGTTTAGCCCCATACCCGGCGCCTGAGCAAAAGGTAAGCCCGCCCAAAGGCCCATCAAAATTGTACCGATAACACTGGCTAGGGCCGTAGCCATGAATACCGCGCCTGCTTCGAGCCCGGATGCGCCCAGGATGTTCATGTTCACCGGCAAGATGTACGCCATGGTGACAAAGGTCGTAATTCCGGCCAAAATTTCCGTTTTGACCGTCGTACCCCGCTGGGTAAGCTTGAAAAACTTGTCCATAAACTCTCACTCCCACAACAAAATATGATTGCTAAGAGCCGCGTTTGCGGCCCGAATCATGAACGCCCCCCGCGTTCCACCTAACGATTATAAGTAAATAACTCTTAAAAGTCCAGCCGTTAGTCGGATTTTGTGGAAAAAAGCGGATAGCGCGGCGCAGCGCGTCAATCTGAAAGGATTGCACTATCGCGGGAGCAGAGAAGCGGCAAGGCCGATAACCGCCAAAACAAGCCGTTACGCCTAACCAAGCGGATTGGACAGACCACCTTCAGGGTGAATGTCCATTTTAGCGAAACGAGCAAGGAAAGACCACAGCCGGAAAGAGTTAAGCATGAACACGAAAAAGACCATCCTGTTCCCCGCTTTCGTCAGCTTCATTGTTCTTTATATCGCTTTGCAATATTGGCATGCTTTACACCAAAGACCGCGCAGACAACACCGATAAGTCCAAAAACAGCCATAGCGAGCCACGGGTATTTTACCAAATCAAGCGGCGTAAATATAGAAACTGCAAACAGCACAGCGACAGCAATACCAGCGATTGCACCATTGAGGTATGTGTTTCGTAAAATTTTGAAATACGCCGCCAAATCCTCTGTGTCCGTATGCAATTCAAACGGTTTTCCGTCATTCTTCTTTTCCACAATGAATAGTTCCTTATTATAGGTTCCCGGCGAAGTTGCGACCTTTCCCGCTCCCGCCGTCCAAGGACGAAACCGCGCCTTGCCAACAGACCAGTTGAGATTGATGTTTTTTGTAAAAACGTGATACCCTAACCCCTCTAAAAATTTCTTGTAGTCTTTGTGCTTTGAGTAAGACTTTTCACCCACAAATTCAACGCAATACTGGTATTCATCGGGGGCGCATTGTTCAAATTTATAGGTCAGTTTCCCACAACGGACAAGGCGAAACCCACGCGCCGCCATTTCATTGAGCCACTTTTCTTGTTTTTCCGTAAAGTCAAAAAAGTATCGAACAGCTATTTTTTTCATGTGTTGCCACCCCCTAAAATTCTTTCCGCTAATAACGATATCTCAGCGAGCCGCCTTTGTTCATCAGCGGCAATTTGTTTGCCGAGTTGCGTAATGATGTAGTCTTTTTTTACATCATTCTTGTTATCGCCAATCGGTTCAATCCACCTTTTTTTTTGCAAGGTACTGATTGCCCCGTACAGCGTACCCGCGCCCAGCGCGACACGGCCGCCAGTTTCATTCTCGATAAACTGCATAATGCCGTAACCGTGCATAGGGCTACAAGTTGCCAAGAGAACAAGAAATGTTGTTTCGGTCAACGCGCCGCCTTTGATATTGTCACGCAAGTTACATCACCTCGATTATTACGTTTACTGTAATTAAAGCATACCGCTAAACGTAATACCCTGTCAATGGTTTTTTGCTCACAACAACGTAAACCGCGACAGTCTGATGTAGACAAGTAACGGCTTTTAATCGCCCACAAATGACGTATTTTGCGCCCCTGTTTGCAAACTTTTAGGGAAAGATGCGCAGAAAGCGTACGAAACCGATTTGCGCGTTTCTCGCGAGGGGCTTCCACTAAACAAGGAAGCCTTCTACGAAAATGATCGTATAATTAGCGAGGGGATTCGCAACGGACAGCACCTATACCATATTTTGCAAACCAATGATTTGGGTGTTTCTACCGCCACGGCCTACCGGCATCTCAAAAAGGGGTATTTATCCGTTACCGCCGTCGAATTTCCGCGCGTGGTCAAGTTCAAGCCGCGTGCCCGCGCATATGCGCCCTACGTTCCCAAAGCAAGCAAAATCGGAAGAACCTACGCAGACTTCCAAGTTTTCAAGGAGGAAACGGGCTGCACGGCTTGGGTGGAAATGGATACTGTAATCGGCAGAATCGGCGGCAAGGTCATCCTTACGATGATCTTTACCCTCTGCAACTTCATGTTTGGTTTACTGCTCCCGGACAAAAGCGCGGCATCCGCTTCGTCGGCGATCATCTCGATAAAACAACGTTTTGAGAATCAGGGATTGTCTTTCGGAGAGTTCTTCCCTGTACTCCTTACGGATAATGGTGGCGAGTTCTCCAACGT
>DBDD01000071.1 GCA_002293365.1 Christensenella sp. UBA941
CGGGCGCGGTGGTTACGCGCTCTTTCCCGTCGCCGTCGCTCGCGTCCGGCCAGGGCGAAGAGCAGCGCGGGCGGCAGGATGATCCATACGACACGATGGAATATCGCCGCGCGTTTATGGCGCACGTTTTACGCGGCGAGGCGATCCCCGCCGAGTATCGCGCCGACGCGGTAACAATGACGACGGACGTTGGCGCGGTTATCCCCACGACCACGCTAAACAAGATAATCGAAAAGCTCGAAGCGGTGGGCATGATCCTTCCGCTTGTTACGCGCACGGCCTACCGGGGCGGCGTAACGATTCCGACCTCGACCGCAAAGCCGGTGGCAACATGGGTGGCCGAGGGCAAGGGCAGCGACAAGCAGAAATTTACAACCGGCTCGATCAGCTTTAGTTACCACAAGCTGCGCTGCGCCGTAGCCGTTACGCTCGAAACCGATACGATGGCGCTTTCGGCCTTTGAAAGCTCCTTGATGAACAACGTTGTTAAGGCCATGACAAAGGCGCTCGAACAGGCGATCATATCGGGCGACGGCGTAGGCAAGCCGAAAGGCATTTTAGCCGAAGAGCCGGAGGCCGGACAAGCGATCGAGAGCGCCGCGCCGTCCTATGACGATCTTATCGACGCCGAGGCCGCCCTGCCTGTCGAGTATGAAAACGGGGCCGTGTGGTGCATGAGCAAAAAGACGTTTATGCAGTATTACGGCCTTCGCGACGATACCGGGCAACCGATAGGCCGCGTAAATTACGGCATCGCGGGCAAGCCGGAGCGCTCGCTGCTTGGCCGCCCCGTCCTCGTATGCGGCTATGTTTCGTCATATGTCGCTACGCTGGCAGCGGATACCGTCTTCGCCTTCCTCTTCGACTTTTCGGATTATGTCCTTAATACTAACTTTGCGATGGGCGTAAAGAAGTATGACGACAACGACACGGACGATAAGGTGACAAAGGCGATCATGCTTGTGGACGGCAAGGTGACGCAGAAGGGCTCGCTCGTCACAATCAAAAAGAGCGCCTAGCGCGCGGGAGGGGCGGCCATGCTTGAAAAAGTTAAGCCTGCCTTGCGGGTGAAATCAGCGGCCTTCGATGGTGAAATCGAGGGCCTTATTGCTGCCTGTCTGTCCGACTTGCGCATAGCGGGAATAAATACGGCCCTGACATGCAAGAGAAAAGCCCTTATCGAAAGGGCCGTTATCCTGTACTGCAAGGCGAATTTCGGATATTTCGAGGGCGGCGACAGATACGCGAAAGTGTATGAAGAGCTTAAAATCCGTTTAAGTCTGGCGGGTGAATATCGTGCAAAATAGGCAATGTGAAGGTGTTATAGAGCTAATCGCGGAAACCTACGGCTTTGACGATGATAATAACCATGTCGTTACCGGCGAAACAATGACAGAGGTATTCTGCACCGTCAAAAGCGTAAGGCAAAGCGAATTTTATCAAGCGGCCACGGCTGACCTAAAGCCGGAGGTCGTGTTTGAAATTCGCCGCCCCGAATACGACGGCCAAACGGCGCTTATATTCGAGTGCGACCGCTACGAGGTTATACGGACATTTGGGCCGGACGTTGAAAAGCTCGAAATCGTCTGTAAAAAGCTGATAGCGGCGACGCGGAGCGGCGCGAGCGCGGAGGCCTACGATGAAGATAACGGCCAATAGACTAAGCGCCGAGCTTAATAACATTTTGCGCGATTTTGGCGAAGAAGTGGACGGCCTTGTTGACGAGGCGGTCAAAGAGACAGCCGAGGAAACCGTGGAGCTTTTGAAGACGATCGGCGACTATGGCGGCACGGAGTATCGTAATAGCTTCGCCGTACAGGAAGGCGACGCGCACACGCGCGGAAAGCCGCAATATGTCGTTTTCTCTAAAAAGCTCCATTGGCTTACTCACCTTTTGGAAAACGGACACGCCAAGCGCGGCGGCAAGGGGCGCACGCGCGCCTTCCCCCACTGGAAACCGGCAGAGGACGCGGCGAAGCAAACCGTCGAGAAAAAAATACGCGAGAAAATCGAGGGGGTGAAATCTTGACGTTTAAGGACTTCGGCAAGATTTTGAAGGGCGCGGGCTTTAACGCCGCGCAAGTGCGTTTCAATAAAGCGCAGCCCTTACCCTATGTCATTTACGGCGCGGCGGGGCGCTCGGATATTCACGCGGACAATATCCATTATTTCAAAATCCCGGATGGTTACGTGGAGCTTTACACGGAAAACAAATCGGCGGCGCTGGAAGAGCGGTTGGAGGCCGCGCTCGAAAGCGCCGCGATCCCGTGGGAATGGGACTATGAACAATACATAGAGAGCGAACACATGATGGTCGTTCGCTGGAATATTCAAATGATCGGAGGATAATAAATATGTCTGAGGCTAGAAAAGCTGATACAAACAAAGTGCGCTGGGGTTTAAGCAATTTGTATTATGCCCTGTTTTCCAAAACCAGTCTGCCCGACGCGCCCGCGTGGGATAAGCCCGTAAAGGTTCCCGGCGCGGTCGGATTTAGCCCGGAGGCGCAAAGCGAGGAATACACTTTTTACGCCGATAACATGGCGTACTTTTCGACCTATTCGAGCGGCAGCTATGCAGCCGAGCTTGATATGGCAATTTTCCCGGACGACATGCTGGCCGACATCTTCGGCTGGCTGTTTGACGCGATCGGCGGCATGATCGAGCGGCAGGGCGGCGAGAAAAGGGACTTTGCCGTAATGGGGCAATTCGAGGGCGATAAATCCGGGCGGCGCTGGGTGTACTATAACACCACGGCGGGCATTCCGAGCGAAACGGGAGCGACTACCGAAGGTACGGTTAACATTCAGCCGCAAAAAATGAAAATCACCATGAACCCGTTAAGCTTCGGTAACGATAAGGTCGCCACGCGCTATTCGCTCGTAAAAAATGCGGACATTGAAGGAAATGCCGAGGTATACGACAACTTCTTCAATGCCGTATACATTCCGACCGATCTTAGAGCGCCCTCGCCGACCGAACCGACCGAACCGACAGAGCCTGAGCAGGAGGGGGCGGCGTAAATCATGCGGATACTCAAAAGCGGGGATATCGAAATAAGGATAAGGGCCAATCTTTTGGCCCTTCTTTATTTTCAGCAAGAATTTGACGACGAAATCATGAGTGCCACGACGGTATTGGCGACAAAGATTATCGCTACTCAAAATCTGCTGGAGGGGAAAGCGGCACTTTTCGGCCTCGATACGCTGGACATGGCGGCGTATGACTTCGAGGCGCTAAATTGGGCGTCGATTGTCGCGCCCGGCGTCGATATATTGCGTTTGTGCTGGGCGATGGCAAAAGCGCAGGCGAAGAGCGAGGGAACGACGCTCGAAAAATTTGAGGCGTGGCTTGATAAAGTGGAAGGCGCGAAAATGCGCGATCTACAGGTCGGGGTGTTCCTCGAAGCCGTAGAGGGCTTTTTTCGTTCAAACGCAGTACGCTAAAGACGTTGTATCAGACTATGAAGGCAGAACGGACATGCTCGTTATTTCAGCCGGAAAACGGCTTGGCTTGTCTTTTGACGAAATGAACGAGCTTACAACGCAAGACCTAATAGACCTTTTACATTCAACAGTCAGCGCGGCGAAGAAGGACGCGGAGCCTACGCCGGACGAGCAGCAGACGCAGTTTGATAGATATTTCGGGGCGGGAGGGCTGGTGTAATGTCGAAAAACATCAAAGGTATTACTATCGAAATCGGCGGCGATACTACCGGCCTAAGTAAAGCCCTATCCGCGCCCGAAAAGCAAATAACGACGCTGCAAAAGGAGCTTAAAGCGGTCGAGCAGGCGTTAAAGTTTAACCCCGGCAATATGGAGCTTTTAGGCCAAAAATCCGCGATCCTTGCCAAAGAGGTACAAGCGGCATCGGATAAGCTTAATATCCTACGTGATGCGCAGGCGCAGGTGCAGGAGCAATTCGAGCGTGGAGAGATCGGCGAAGAGCAATACAGGGCGTTTCAGCGCGAGCTAATCACTACGGAAAGCCGACTTAGCAGCCTACAGGGGCAGCTTAACGCTACGAACGCCGCTTTAGCCAACGGCGGCGAAACGGTGAAAACCTACGCCGACAAACTTAAAGAGGCCGGGAAGAACCTAGAGGCCACGGGCGACAAGATTAAAAGCGTCGGCGATAAAATGACAAAGGCTGGCGAAGGGCTGACAAAAGGCGTAACCGCTCCTATTCTCGCGATCGGGGCGGCGGGCGTCGCGGCTTTTAACGATCTTGACAACGCGCTGGACACGGTTACGACCGCTACAGGCGCAACCGGCGACGCGCTGGACGATTTACACGGCAGCGTTAAAAACATCGCAAGCACGACAAAATTTGATTTTGAAGACATCGGAAAAGCCGTGGGCGAAGTCAATACACAGTTTGGCAGCTTCGGCGAAGAGGTCGAGCGCGAAAGCGAGCTTTTACTCCAATTCGCGGATATTACGGGCGGCGACGTTGTAACCAGCACACAAAACGCGCGCGCAGCTATGGAGGCTTACGGCCTCGAAACCTCCGACCTTGAATCAATACTCGATAGCGTAGCGAAAACGGCGCAAAACACCGGCGCAAGCGTTGATACGTTATTTAGCGCAGCCGTTGACGGCGCGTACCAGATCAAGGAAATGGGCCTATCATTCGAAGAAGGCGTCGCGATGATGGGGCGTTTTGAGCAAGCGGGCGTTGATTCATCGGCGGCGCTTGCGTCCATGAGTAAGGCCGCCGTCGAGTATGCGAAGGACGGAAAAACGCTCAAAGATGGCCTTTCGGAAACCATAGATAGAATCAAAAACGCCTCCACCGAAACGGAAGCGCTGACCGTCGCGACCGAAGCTTTCGGCACGAAGGGCGCGTCGCGGATGATAGAGGCCATACGGCGCGGAACCTTTAGCCTTGAAGAACTCGAAGGCGCAGCGGAGAGCGCGGCGGGAACGGTTAAGACGACGTTTGACAGCACGGTCGACCCTATCGATAAGGCGAAAATAGCCTTCAATAATGCGAAATTGGCGCTTGCCGAGGTCGGCGATGTTATCCAGCGCGAAGCGGCCCCGGCCTTTGACGAAGTAACCGTTATATTAAAAGACGTTAGCAAATGGGTACAAAACCTAGACGACGATACAAAAAGAAATATTGTTCGATGGGGCGCGCTGGCGGCGGCGATTGGCCCTGTAGTGCTTGTGCTAGGAAAGGTCACAAGCGGTATAGGCTCGATCGTAAAAACAAGCGGCCAGTTTGTGACGTGGATAGGCAATACAGCCGCGAAGTTTACCGCGATGGGCGCGGCGGGAAC
>DBDD01000320.1 GCA_002293365.1 Christensenella sp. UBA941
TTTTTTAGCTGCGAAGTTTCAGTTATAAAAAGTACCACGTGAAACCTCCAGCGCATCGCAGAGTGTGCGCACGCTATATTGACCGTATAGCTTCTCAAGCGCCGCCAGCTTTACTTGAAGTGGCGCAGATGTACCGCATCCTGCCGCCTTAACGACAGCTAATAATGATTCCAGCTTGTCCGCGTGGCGCTTTAGGTCGCGATACTCGTGATAGTAGACGGTCTTTTCGGTGATCGTTTTCAGCGGAGAGAATTGGCGAATCCAAAAATACAGCGTACTACGCGGGACGCCATGCTGAGCACATAGATCGGCAACTGATATACCGCTACTGTATTGGGCGACGATCATTTGTTTTTCGGATGCGCTTCTTTTGATGAACATACATATTCCTCCAAGCGTTTTGATCAGTATACTTGAAGAATTCGATATACGCTGCCGCACCAGCTTATGATGTTAGCGGTTCAATCCATCTCTAGAATAAATGCTGCACATGCGTTTGAATAGCCATCCTGATTGACCGGCCTCTTGAAAACCACAAGACTTAAAAAACCTATATAGTTTTTGATCACGATAAGCTTCCGGCGTGATATCGCCCGTATTGCGCCTTCCAAGAACACGATTTATCTCTTTTTCCGGCACCTCGCGCTTTGGCGGAAAGTATGTAATTTTACTCTTAGCTGAATTGTCGATCAGTCTCTGAGCGTTATATTCTATCCTGTGAGCGAGGATAGCTTCAGCTTCTAAATCAGGCTCGGGGTCTTCGTGATCCAACGGCCTAGGATAATAAACAAGCAAATCGGGAAATACATTCAGGGATTTTACGATGATCGAGGGTAGTTGCAACAAAATTTGTAGCTCGTAACCATAATTTAGATATTCAGGTTCTAGTTCAATTTCGTGGATATAGTAGAGATTATCAATGAAAGCTTCTTCAAAAACTTCGTGTTCTCGAAGAGCCGAGTACATAGATTCTAGATCAGCGTGTTCATCATCACATATTATATAGGGGTCTTCTCCCAGATTAATAATGAGCGCAAGAGGAATATGGCAGCCGTATATACTTCCGATTTTAGTTGCGGATGCAAAATTGCCTTCCGATACTTTTTCGAAATCCGCCTCCGTGTCCGGAACCCCATAAACTAAAAATTCGCACCAGTTGATGGTGTCGCAGAATGGATCGACGCAACTTCCAAGCTTATCCTTTACACTGAAGACAGAAGTTATTCCATTGCCAACCTCATAATGAACAGCCAATGTATTAAATGGCTTCTTGATTTTGGTCACCATGAATTCTTTTATCCTCCATCGCTATTATAGTCTATCTGAAACCAAACGATTTTGACCGTATGTTTCCAAATTTCGCTCAGCGCTAGAATCGGGTAGCCGCCGTAATAGGCTCCTTACGGCAATGACAGTTGCCGCTCATGACAATCAGCGAGTGACAACGGCGTGTATGAAGATACTTGGTATGGTAGATAAGCCACTCCGCGTCGAGATGGTTGCGGTTGAGGAACGGAGAATCCTCCGGCAGCAGTTCTATTAGAGTATTCTCCATATCGACGAGAATAATGGCGGGTAATAATCTTCGATTATTCCGTTGCGCATGGGGTTGTTGTCGATTACGGCCAGCCAGCGTTTCTTGGCCGCTTTTCGTCCTGACCATAACGAACGCGACAATGGCGTTGGATTAAGGTGTGCTCAGCTTGCTCCCTGATTTGTGAACAATAGCCTACTTCGAATCTATGGAAATAATACTCGCCTTGTTCCATCAACTGTAAATCAGCATGTATAAATCAATACTCCAGCATATAATTGTCCGCCATTTGGCTTGCCCCAAGCATTGCGTCGCTATTGAGCTTCTTTTGACGCAGCGCTTTATCGCTGTTCAGCAGGGCGCTGTAAAGCACGTCCGCTACGTATAGGAACAGGAGGTTGTTGGACAGCGCGATGGAATTGCGCGCGGTGATCTTGTCGCTCGTGACGAATTTATAGTCAGAGAGATCGTTAAGCTTGGGCGAATCGAAGCTGGTAATCGTCAAAACGTGCGCGCCCCTGTCTTTGCAGATCGTGGCGACCTGGTAGATATCGCGCATCAGTATGGTCGGCACGATGAGAATCGCCAGATCCTTGCGCTGGATGCCCGTTGCGAACATCCGCATCGTGTTCGTGTCGGTAATGGCTTGGGCGCGAAGGCCCGCCATCTGCAACTTGAATTCCAGCTCCGAGGCGGTAAATGCGGTACCCGCGTAGGCGAAGATGTATATGTTCGCGGCGGATTTAATGCACCTCGCGGCGTCCAGTACGACATCCTCTTCCAGCATCGCAGACGTATTGGAGAGCATTTGGTTATAGTCCCTGGACACGGCGGCGATAAAGCTCGAATCCCCGTAGGGCTCGCCGCGCTCCTTCATCTTATAAAAAAAGCTCTCCTGCGCGAGTGCGATTTTGAAGCTGTTGAAGCCCTTGAAGCCCAGCTTCTTGCAAAAGCGGTTAATGCTGGCCTCGGAGGTGCCCGTATTGGAGGCGACGACGGTGATGGTGCTCGTCACGACCTCGTCCGCGTGGTTCATCACGTACTGCCCGATTTCGTTTTCGCTTACGGTCAGGCTTTGCTGCATGGAGATTATCTTGGATATAACGGCAGTCATCGGGGCGATCCTTTCACTGGGCTGAAAATTTTCTTCACTTTTTTTCTTCGTGATTACTATACCTCATCCCAAGAAAAAAATCAAATTTCTTGCCGCTTTTCTGTGTTTGCACATTGCCGAGAAATATCTCGGTCAAAAACCATCAGCCTTAATAAAAATTTTTTGCAAGATTGTTGACAAGTTTTGATAGAAGTGATATCCTTGTGTCGGAATCAAGGATCGCAAATCCCCACTATATTGGCGCAAGCAAATGAACAATAAATAATACACCGAAATCATAATACTTCACGGAAGGCGGCATATAAGCATGAGCGCTCATTCCTATGCAAGGTTATTCGATGTTATCGTTGCCGGAGGCGGCGTTTCCGGCTGCGCCGCCGCTGTTGCTGCGGCACGCTGTGGCGCGGACGTGCTGGTCCTGGAACAAAACGGCTATCTTGGCGGTACGCTGACAGCCTGCGGCGTCGGCCCGATGATGACGTTCCACGCGGGCGAAAAGCAGGTGATCGCCGGATTCATGCAGGAACTGGTGGACGAGCTCGCCGCACGCGGCTATTCGCCCGGGCATGTCTTGGACACCAAGCAGTACACCGATACCCTCACGCCGTTCGACGCCGAGGGGCTCAAGCTCATCCTGGACGAGAAGCTGGAGGAGGCGGGCGTTTGCGTGCTGCTGCACACCTTTATCGGCGCAGTCAGCCGCGAAGGGAACCGCGTTTCGGGCGTCACCATCTGCAATAAGGACGGCCTGCAAACGTTGCGCGCGAAGGTATTCATCGACGCGACAGGCGACGGCGACGTCGCCGCGTGGGCGGGCGCGCCCATGACTAAAGGACGGGAACTCGATGGCGCGGCGCAACCAATGACAATGAAGCTTAAATATGCGGGCGTGGACTCGAAAAAGCTCAGGGCGCACGTACTCGCGAATCTTTCCCGCTTTCCAGCGATGCGCGAGTACGCTCGGCTGCTTGAGCGGGATATCCCGATGGATCTGGAAGGCTTTGCGCAGGAAGTAGCCGCCGCGAAGGTCGGCGGGGAGCTGTCCATCGCCAGGGAAAACCTGCTCATGTTCGAAACGGGCCGTCCCGGTGAAATGATCCTCAATACTACCCGCGTGATCGGCTACGATTCCACCGACGCCACTAGCCTCTCGGACGCAGAGCGCATAGGGCGTAGGCAGGCGGGCGAGCTAGACGCATTCGTCCGCAAATATATTCCGGGTTTCGAAAACGCACTGCTGGAATTCACGGGACCCTCGATAGGCGTACGCGGTTCCAGGCAGCTAGTTGGTTTGTATACGCTCACCGCCGAGGATATTCTCAGCCGCAAGCCCTTTAAAAGCGCAATCGCCCACTCCGGCTATCCTATCGACATCCACAACCCGAAGGGCGAGGGTACCGAGAGTATATTTCTGGCCGAGCGCGGCAGCTATTACTCCATTCCCTACGAAATAATGGTATGCGAAGAAATCGCGAATCTCTTGGTTACGGGGCGGTGCGTCTCCGCGACGTTCGAGGCGCAGGCGTCCGTTAGGCTGTCGCCATCGGCCGGCGCGATGGGACAGGCAGCAGGCGCGGC